>JACQUW010000126.1 GCA_016210115.1 Deltaproteobacteria bacterium
CTCAATACCAGAGGCAGAAACAGTCTGTCTGAGGCATTCGGGTTTCGCCCGATGCTCTCCATCGCGGCAGCGCCAACCCTTCCTTGACCGAGAGCTGCGCCAAAGGCCGCAATGGCCACCGCGAGCCCTGCAGAAAAAGCGATGGCGACTCTTGCAGACGAATCAGCAGCAGCCCCTGTCTCCGCTGCCAAGGCAAATCCGACGGTGAGCAGCGTTAGAACCGCCGCTCCGGCGAGGGAAATCAACCTCTTCATCTCCTTCCTCCTTTCTAGCGAATTCCGGCCGCTCATCCTCTTTCCTCATCCTCGCAACCCGGGCCTTCGCTTCGGTTTAATGATGCTCGTGTCCTTCCTCATGGCCGTCACTGACAGCCAGAGCGACATAGATCATGCTCAGCATTGTAAAGACAAAAGCTTGTATGACCGCCACCAGCGCCCCTAGCGCATAGAAAGCGATCGGTATAATGAGTTTGGTCAACTCGATAAAGACTTCGATGACCATGTGGTCACCGAACATGTTTCCAAAAAGACGCAAAGACAAAGAAAGGGGCCGAAAAAGATGCGAGGCGCTCTCGAGGATCAGGAAAAAAACCATTGAGACCAGCAGGACCGGAACGAAAAGAAGGCTACTGATCCTGCTCTTCCCCGAGGGCAGGCTCGTCATCGGACCCAGAAAATGCTTCAGATAACCGGCGCCCTGTTCCCGCAAACCGATAAAGTTGTAGGCAAAGAAAGAGACCAGGGCCAGTCCCAACGTCGTATTAAGATTGCTGGTCGGAGGCGAAAATCCGGGGACGAGGCCCAGGAGATTTGAAAGAAGAATAAAGATAAAGAAGCTGCCAAACAGCGGTACATACTTGCGCCCTTGCCGGCCGATAATGGCGTCGCTTTGCAACATCACGAATTGCACGAGAAGCTCCGCCAGATTCCGGACGCCCAGGCCCTCGACAGGGACTACTGGATCCCGCGCTCGCGCGATGGCCCGTCGCGCGCTCCAGCCAAAAAGGACGAGCACGACCAGGACCAACAACGCAAAAAAAGTGTGCTGCGGCAGGAAAGACTGCCAACTCTCGGGCAAAAGGCTGTGCCAAGTAAATGGATGCTCCATTGAATGGTTCTAACCTCTCATTTCGGCTGCCCTTAAGGTCTCAATGAAAATCGCCGCTAATAAGGTTGAAAACCCAAGAGCGAAGGATACGGCGTCCAACTCGAATCGAAAAACAAGCGTCGTCAGCAGGCCAAGAAAAAGCAAAAACTTGAGTACCAGTAGACAAACGCCCGCTTTGACTCTCCCGCGCCCGGCCAGGGGCGTCAGAACCCAACGCACTCCATACGCCAAAAGAAAAAAATTCGCCCCCATGAACCCTCCGCCTATTAGCAGCGCCCAGGGCTCAATTATCTTCAGCGGCGCCAAAATACCGAGTAAAACGGCCAGCAACCCCGCATGCCACAACTCAATACGAACGATCGTTACCGGGACGGCTGTTGTCATTACGCGCCCGCTTTTGGAAGTATCTCGCCCAACGCACCAACCTGACGCATGCTCCGGTGAAGGCAGTAAAGGTTAATGCAATCAGAAGCCACGGCGAAGTACCGAGATAGCGATCAAGGAAGTAACCAACCAGCAAGCCTCCGAGAATCGTACTCGGGACTTCAAAAGCAACAGCTACGTATAGGCCTAATTTGTCCAGGAAGGGGCTATGTTTCGCCGGCCGGGTGCCAGGGCGGCCACCAACTTTCCCCGCCACGTGATGCTTTTAGCACGGAGCAGACTAATTGGTCAACCTGTGGCTTCGAGTCGCACCCACAGTTCGAAGGCATTCAGCGCATTCTCAAGGTCCTTGCGTTCGTGGGCTAACGAAATAAAAACCGCCTCAAACTGAGAGGGAGGGAGGTAGATCCCCCGCTCAAGCATCCCGTGGAAATACCGGCCAAACCGTGCCTGATCCGACAGCCTCGCTTCACCCGCGTGGTTCACCGTCTCGACACCGAAAAACAGCGTCAGCATGGAGCCCGCACGGTTTACGAGTCCCGGCATGCCATACTGGTCAAGCACCTTCTCCAGGCCGTCTTCAAATATCTGGCCGTGCTCTTCTAATCGCTGGTACACGCCGGGTCGCGCCAGTCGCCTTAGCGTCGCAAGTCCTGCAGCAACGGCGAGCGGGTTTCCAGAAAGCGTCCCTGCCTGATAGACCGGCCCTTCAGGCGCCAACAGCGCCATGATTTCCTTTTTGCCGCCAAAGGCCCCCAGCGGCAGCCCGCCGCCCAAAATCTTTCCCAAACAGGTTAGATCCGGTGCCACCCCGTAAACCTCTTGCGCCCCGCCCGCAGCGACGCGAAAGCCCGTGATTACCTCGTCAAATATCAACAGCGCTCCGTCTTGCCGAGTCAATTCACGCAGGCCCGCGAGGAACTGAGGAGCTGGAAGCATTACACCCATATTACCGCAAATCGGCTCAACAATAACCGCCGCAATTACGCCCGGATACTTCCGGAAGAGCTCTGCGGTCCTATTGAGATCGTTAAACGGTACTACCAGCGTCTCCCCTGCAAAAGCCGGCGGCACGCCCGGGCTGTCCGGCAGCGCCAGAGTTGCCACACCCGAACCGGCGCGAGCCAAAAGTCCATCCGAATGACCATGATAGCAGCCATCAAACTTGATCACTTTCGGCCGCCCGGTAAAGCCCCGGGCCAGCCGGACTGCGCTCATCGCCGCTTCTGTCCCTGAGCTAACCAGACGCAACTGCTCGATAGAGGGCATTCTTTGAGACACGAGTTCCGCAAGTTCCACCTCACCCTCAGTCGGGGCGCCGAAGGTTGTCCCGCGAGTCAGAGTCTCAGTCACTGCCTGTACGACTTCCGGATGAGCATGGCCAAGAATGAGCGGTCCCCATGAGCCGAGAAAATCCGTGTATTCATTTCCGTCGACGTCAAAGACACGCGCACCAACGCCGCGGGCAATAAATCGGGGCTGCCCACTGACCGCTTTCCACGCGCGCACCGGACTGTTCACACCTCCAGGAATTTTTTTTCTGGCGCGGCTCAAAAGATGAGTGGATCGACTCGTTTCCATGGATGAATTTCCCTCCTAACATTCGATTTTCCCACAGTCAAGCTGCTGTTTTCCGAGGGGAAAAATTTTTTCTTTTTTTTGCTTGCAATGGAGATTGAAAAAGACTATGAAACTCCATTGCGACTGGTCGCGGAAAGTTTTTTTTTCTCACCTAAATCTATAAACGTGAACAGTATGTAATGCTAGCCTTAGCCTCGTGCCAAATCCTTGCTCCGTTCTGTCCAGTTGACGGCGAGGTCCTTGGACAACATTTTTGTCCCTGTTCAAAGGGCTGTTTAAGCTCTTCTATAAGTATATGATCTTTAAGCTGATTTCCCATTATCCACAGCTGTGGATAAAGTTGTTCATAACTTGGTTCTGCTAACGGAAACCCCTGCTTAGATTGCGGATGCTTAGGATGCCAACGCCATGATCGAACTATGGGAAGAAGCGCTTAAGGAGCTTAGTGAACAACTGGGAAAACAAAGCTTTGAAACGTGGATCAAGCCGATCAAAGCGCGCGCTAAGGGACACGGCGAGTTGATCCTCGAAGTGCCGAATAAGTTTTTCCGCGACTGGCTCGTAGAGCATTTCTCATGTCGAATCGACGCTGTGCTCGCTAAGCTAGCGCGTCAAAAGATCAAGCTCTCGATTACGGTCAATCCGCAACTTCAGAAAGGAGCATTAGCGGAAACGCCGGAGCGACAAGAGCGAGCTCAACTTTACAGACCGAACAACCTGGTCCCGAAGTATAATTTCGAAAACTTCGTCGTTGGCGCTAGCAATCAGTTTGCCCACGCTGCCTCACTGGCCGTCGCGAACCAACCAGGAGAGCACTACAATCCGCTTTTCATATACGGGGGCGTGGGTCTGGGAAAAACACATCTCGTCAACGCGATCGGTCACAAAATCGCCGAACAACGGCCTGAACTCAAAGTTATCTATCTAAGCTCGGAATCTTTCATGAACGAACTGATTGCCTCCCTACGCAGAGACAAGATGGATGAGTTCAAGTTTCGGTTTCGCCATATTGACGCTCTTATTCTCGATGACGTTCAGTTTCTTGCAGGAAAGGAAAGAACGCAGGAGGAATTCTTCCACACGTTCAATTCCCTTTATGAGTCTCACCGCCAGATCGTCATAACCTCTGACAAATTCCCCAAAGAGATCCCCGACTTGGAGGATCGTCTCAGAAACCGCTTCGAGTGGGGTCTCATTGCCGACATTCAACCGCCGGATATGGAAACGCGCGTCGCGATCCTGCAGAAAAAAGCCGAGGCCGAGGGTATTCCGCTCGCGCACGAAGTCGCCATCTTTCTCGCCTCGCACATCTACTCCAACGTTCGTGAGCTTGAAGGATCCCTTACCCGCCTAGGTGCCTTTGCTTCTCTGACGAAGGCGCCAATCACCGTAGATTTGGCGAAAGAGGTGCTTCAAAATATCTTGAAGGGAACTCCCAGAGAGGTCACGGTAGAAAATATCCAGAAAACAATTTGCGATTACTTCAATATTAAAATCACGGATCTCAAGGCAAAAAGACGCACAAAGAACATCGCTTTGCCTCGGCAGGTCGCTATGTATTTGTGCCGCAAATACACCTCGACCTCTTTCCCTGCCATTGGTTACAAGTTTGGCGGCCGCGACCATTCTACGGTTATTCATGCATCAAAATCCATCGAAAAAAGGATCAAGGAAGATCCTAACATTCAGGCCACGGTTGCGAAATTGGAAAAAAGTCTCAATCTAAAGCATGACTGAGCATAAGATGTGGAGGACGGCGGGCATTCTGTGGAAAACTCCCGGGCTTTATCAACACCTTGATTTCCGCCTGTGCATTGGTGCGAAAATTGAGCCTCGTGAGTTCACAGAAAAAACTGTGCCGGGACGCGTAGTCAACGTGCTTTTGCACAATATCCACAGGCTCTACTACTCTGATTCTTTATTTTTTAATAAGAGAGAGTGTTAGGAGGGATTATGGAGTTCAGGGCCAAGCGGGGGGATTTTCTCGCAACGCTGTACTGGACACAAAACATCGTGGAGCGCCGCAACACGATGCCGATTTTGGCCAACGTCCTCATCGAAGCCCAGGGGGAAACGATTCAGGTAACCGCCACTGACCTGGAAGTGGGACTGAGGGGAAAATTGCCGGGTGACATTTCCAAAGGGGGTGCAATTACTGTTAATGCCAGGAAACTTTATGAAATTGTGCGCGAGGCTCCAGACGAGACACTGGAAGTAAAAGGGCTGGAAAACGACTGGGTTGAGATAAAAAGTGGAAAGTCTGTTTTTAAAATTGTAGGCATGGATCCCAAGGAGTTTCCCCAGTTTCCGAGCTTTGCCGGGAAAAACTTATCTGCGCTGCCGGGAAATTTGCTTCGTGAAATGATCGACAGGACCATATTTTCTGTGTCCAGCGATGAAACGCGGTACAGCTTGAATGGAGTTTTTATCGAGAAGACATCGAAAGGCATGGTGCGCATGGTGGCAACGGACGGACATCGATTAGCATTAATCGAAAAGACGATGGGAGACCTGGGTTTGGAAAAGGGCGTCATTTTGCCGCGCAAAGGTTTGGCAGAACTGCGGAAACTTCTTGAACAAAAGGATGATGGGACGATTTCCATCGGGTTTCAAGAAAATATGGGATGGGCAGCGAAAGAGCCTGTGGAACTCTTCATGCGGCTTATCGATGGTGACTTTCCTGATTATGACAAGGTGATTCCCAAGGGAAACCCATTCGTGGCGAGAGCCGACCAGACGGCGCTGCTGCACGCCTTGCGCAGGGTCTCGATACTTTCGAGCGAGCGTTATAAGGGAATAAAAATCGACCTGCGGGAGGGGCGCATGTCGATTTCGGCTAATAATCCGGATCTTGGTGAAGCGGTCGAAGAAATAGAGGTGGACTACAAAGGAAAGCCGCTGGCGGTGGGATTTAACGCGCGCTACCTTATCGACGTGCTCAGCGTCATCGGCGAAGGCGGAGACGTGGAGATCGAGCTAAAAGATGAGTTAAGCCCAAGCCTTATTAGAAAAGCAGAGGAGGAAGGCTATATTTATGTAATAATGCCCATGAGACTTTAAGCTGCGCGCGGCCGTGTCAACACCCGGCGAAGCTAGGTCTTATATCGGGCATCCAGCTCGTATTTTTCTTCGAGGCCCACTAGACTGTGAAACTCGTTAAAACTCAACAAGCGGTCCAGAATTTTTTCGGTTGTGCCTTCCTGTCGCAGGGTTGCATAGACCGTCTGTAGAGCCTTGGCGGATGCGTAAAGCGGGCCCAAGGGCCACACCACCAAGTCAAATCCCAGCTCCTTTAGCTCTCCGGGTTTCATGAGAGGTGTTTGACCTCGCTCGATCATGTTGGCCACGAGTGGCCCCGGGACGTTTTTAGCAATCTCTTCCATCTCCTGCTTCGTTTGAGGCGCTTCAATGAAAACAGCGTCGGCTCCGACTTCTTTAAAAGCGTTACCGCGGTCGATGGCGTGGCACAAGCCCTCGGACTGACGAGCGTCGGTGCGGGCGACGATAAAAAACCTGTTTCCGCCGCGCGCGTCGACGGCGGCCTTTAATTTTTTTAGCTGCTCATCCAGCGGGATGACTTGCTTGCCTTTCATGTGGCCACAGCGTTTGGGCCAGACCTGATCTTCCAGGAACATCCCAGCCGCGCCGGCATGAATAAGCTCATTTACGGTACGGACGACGTTGATTGCATTGCCGTACCCCGTGTCAGCGTCAACGATGACAGGGGAGGTGACGACGGAGCAAATACGGCGCGCCGCATCCAGCATTTCGGTCTGAGTCAAAATGCCGAAATCGGGCTCGCCTAACAGGGTTGCTGAGAGACTATAGCCGGTAATGAAAACGACCTCAAACCCCGCTGCGGCGGCGATTTTTGCGCTTAAAGCATCGTAGACTCCCGGCATGATGAGTTGGCCCTTTTGAGTGATAAAATCGCGGATCATTTCGCCTTTATCCATAGAAATCAATCCTTCTACTGGCTTGGATTGCCCGGCTGGCGTCTTGGCTTCAAAATGTTTCTGAGTGAGGCCGCATGTCGAGCTCGTGAGTCCAGGCGTTCATCGGTTGTCTCAGAGTATGGACAATGGAGTCGGCAATGGCATCCGGAGAGATTAGCGTGTGCGCCGGCCGCGCAGGCTCCCGCTGCCGAATGTCTGGACGGTCGATCTGTCCATCGACAATCACCTGCACGACATGGACCCCGCGGGGGTGAAATTCACGCGCCAGGGATTGCCCAAGAATGCGAAGAGATGATTTGGCGATCGCAAGAGGAGCAAACCCAGCACGGCCACGGAGAGAAGCCGTGGCGCCGGTCAACGAAATAAAACCGTGGCCGATCTCGAGCATCCGAGGCAGAACCGCCTGCGCCAGGTGGAAAGCTCCCATGACACTGACTTCGAAGGACTGGCGGATGGTTTCAGGCTTGAGCTCGAGGAAAGGACCACGGCCATACCCGCTGGCATTGTAAGCCAAGACCGTCACGGGTCCGAGCGCGACATTAATTGTCTCAACCGCTTGCAATACAGCGCGACGATCTGTGACATCCGCTGAGATTCTGAGCACCTTAACGCCTGCGGTTCGGAGTATCGCAGCCACGGGCTCGCTGGACTCCGCGTTACGGGAAATCAGCCCGATCGCATATCCTTCGCGCGCAAACGCGCGGGCCAGAGAAGCGCCCAATCCGGGACCTACGCCGGCGACAATAGCTGTCTCCATCCTACCTAGGTCAGCACGGACTTACAGAAGAGATCGTCTACACGCAGTTCAGTGCCGATCAGTCCCTGTTCATGAGAGTACTGGATAAGAGTCTCAAGATTCTTACGGTTGACCGGGGCAAGACCGTAAGCCCACGGGTCTTTCCCTAAAATCTCCTCCTGCTCCTCCTGGGAATCCTGGAACCAAGCCAGAGGCACGATTCGGGGGTTTTCCATTCTCCTATAGGCGACTTCTTTGGCCTTGTGGAATGCCTGCAAGAGATTAACTGGAACCCACGGGTGCTGGTCAATAATCTCCTGCTTGATCGCAGTCGTGTGCATTATGGGAAAAATGCCGGTTCTGTTGTAATACCCGATCTCCAGCTCTTTGTAATTTTCGAAGAGGCGACTCACGCGCTTGTCCCTATCGGCTAGAGGTTGGATCACCTCCGGGTGAATCACAGCCTCCAATTCCCCCTCCAGAAGCATCCTTTCGACTTTCCTTTGGGAAGGCGTTCGTTGGATAGAGAGGCCCAGGGGTGGCGTAAACTCAACCTCCTCTTCGTCCTGGGTGTACCACTGGAGGCTTTTATGAGGAATGTTAAACTCGTGCTCCAGGATGCCTCTTACCCACAGGTTGGTTGTCGCCTGGAAATTTCGTAAGCCCACTCTTTTGCCGATGAGGTCCGCCGGTTTGTGAATGCCCTTGCTGGCATTCACAAAAATAAACCCGTGCCGAAATCGACGATGAAGAAAAACGGGAATGGCCGTGAAGGGCTGGGCTGTGAACCGGGCCATGAGGTAGCTAGACATGGAGAGTTCGGCGACGTCGAATTCGCGGTTACGAAGCATTCTCCAGTGGCGGACGTCGGAGGTCATTGCTGTCAAAACCGTAAGCTCTATGCCGTCAGGCTTAACCGAGCCCTCTTTCAAAGCGCGCACGATCTCGTAATCACCGCAGGCAAGCGTCAGGTGAATTTTTTTCGACATGAGCTTTATCTACCACGGCCTCCGCTGAATTCCAATTACCGCGGAGGCTATGGTTTGACACCCAGGGGGACGTCTGTTATAGGGCTCTTCACAACAACTCAGCAACTGAGAGGCAGCGATGGGACGAGTCTTTTCCTTCCTGGTCATGATGCTCATAGCAGCGACCGCATCGGCACAGATGAAGGTGCGGATAAACTGGACTGCGGTCACCGGCGCCCAGAGCGGCGTGTATGTTGCGCATGAGGAGGGGATTTTTAAAAGAAACGGGCTCGAAGTCGAGCTCATCCACATTCCTTCCAGCTCCCGGGGCATTCAAGCGATCTTAGCGGGGGAACTGGCATTTTCCTATATGGATGGCCTCAACGAAGCGCAGGCGAACCTCAAAGGCGCCGGTTTGGCTCTGGTGGTCGGGGCCACCAACCGCTTTGTATTCTCCCTTATGGCCAAGCCGGAGATTGGAAAGATCAGCGAGCTCAAAGGCAAAAAAATAGGTATTACGCGCGTCGGATCCTCCACTCACACAGCGGCCCTCTACGCTTTGACCCAGGCGGGGCTTAAGGCCAATGATTATCAGATTCTTCCCTTAATGGAAGTTCCGAACATCCTCACAGCACTGATGGCCGGCCAGGTTGATGCTGGTGTTTTCTCCCCGCCAACAAACAGCCGCGCCCGAAAGTCGGGTTTTCGGGAACTGATGAATCTGGCTAAAGAGGGCCCTGAATATGTCTCCGTAGCTATCGGGACGGCCCGATCGTATATTAAGGCGAACGAAGAAATTACGCGGCGCCTGGTTCGTTCTTATGCCGAAGCCGTCCATCTTTTCAAAACCAATAAACAGGTCGGTATCCGGGTTCTACAGAAATACAGCCGGTTGAAGGACCAAGAAATCCTTGAGGATGGCTACCACCAATTCCGCGAGTATCTCGAAAGCATTCCTTACGTGAGCAGAAAAGGAATCGAGGCAATTCTAACGGAGCTGGCGGAAAAGGACCCTGCGGCCAGACAGGCCAAGCCCGAGGATTTTATAGATATGCGCTTTGTGACCGAGTTGGAAAAAGAGGGCCTGTTTAAAAAACTTTGGAAATGACAGCGCGCCGCCTTCTGTCGGATTTCATTTCTTCTTAGCCATTCTTCATAGCTCTTCGGGTTCGTCGGACGAAATAGTCCCACATCGAGCTCAACCGGTGCGGAGTATAGATTTGTTCAAACTTTATTTTGGCCTCGTCGTCGCTGCTCCAGGACGGCTCTCCTGACGCACTGGCCAGAAGTTGGATTCGGGCGGCCTTCTCCAGGAATATCGCGTACAGTGTCGCCTCTTGGATGGCACCGCCGACCACCGTGGAGCCGTGATTCTTCATCAGGATTCCCCGGCAGTTACCGAGCGTCTTGGCTACTTCTTTTCCCAGCTCCGAAGTACGGATCAGCGCGGTCGTATAGTCGAACAAGGGTAGCCCTTCATAAAAGATAGAGCCCTCGTGGCTGATGGGCCGCAGAGGCTGGCGCAATGAGCCGAATGCAGTCGCGTAGGGCGGGTGAGAATGCACGACACATTGAACGTCGGGGCGGGCTTTGTAGATCTCCGTATGGATGAAGATCTCGGAATGGCGCTCGTGTGGGCCCTCTATTTTATTTCCTTCGAGATCGCAGACAATCAGGTGATTGGGCCGTATCTCCTCAAAACCGAATCCGTGAGGCTTCATGAGGATCTTTTCCTGATTTGGAATGCGCACGGACACGTGCCCGAGAACGTTATCCCAGTGGCCCTCTTGCGCGAGAATATTGCAGGAATAGGCCAGCGTCTCTTTCAGTTCTTTGAGATTCATGGGTGTCTCCTTCTTATTTGGGATTTGTCCTGTTCAAAGTGTCCATCCGGTCGCAACGTGGTGAGCGGTTATTTACCACCCCGTAGCCTAAACCTCTGTATCTTGCCAGTTACGGTCTTCGGAAGGTCTTCCACAAAATCGATCGTACGGGGATACTTATAGGGGGCGAGCGTCGTTTTGACCAATGACTGGAGGTCTCGCCGGAGCTCGTCCGTCGGCTGATATTCGCTCTTCGGCACAACGTAGGCCTTCGGTTTAATCAGCCCATCGCGGTCCGCTTCGCCGACAACGGCGACTTCGAGCACCGCTGGATGTTCCATGAGGGTATTCTCAATCTCAATGGGCGAGACCCACACACCACCGACTTTGAGCATGTCGTCAGAGCGCCCGCAGTACCAATAGTAGCTCTCTTCATCCCGGTAATAGGTGTCGCCGGTCCTCAGCCATTCTCCTTGCATGGTCTTCTTCGTCTGCTCGTGCCTGTTCCAGTAGTAAGGGGAAGTAGCGTCCCCTTTGACGAGCAGGTTTCCTACCTGGCCAGTGGCGACCTCCTTTCCCTCTTCATCAACAATCTTCGCCTCAAAGGCTGGTGTCACTTCTCCGCTGCTTCCCGGCTTCACCCTTCCGGGCCGGTTGGCGAGAAAATCATGCGTCGCTTCTGTCGACCCCACCACATCCAACAACTGGTGCCCGAACTTCTCTTTCCACTGATAAAAGAGAGCCGGCGGAAGCGGCTCCCCGGAGGAGAGGCAGATCCTTAGAGAACTGAGATCGTACCTTTTCTCGACTCGGAGGAGCCTGGCGTACAGCGTCGGCACGGAAAAGAAAAACGTGGGGCGGTACTTCTCAATTACCTGCAGGACTTTTTCAGGGTCAGGACGCTCCGGCCACAAGACGGTGGAGGCGCCGAAGCGAAAGGGAAAATAGAGCGAGTTTCCCAGTCCGTAAGAGAAGAAGAGCTTGGAAGCGGAAAAACAGACATCCTGATCGGTGATCCCGAGAACGGGCTTCACGAACAAATCGGTAATCGTGATCAGATCGTGATGGAGATGGACGGCCCCTTTGGGCGGGCCGGTGCTGCCGGACGTGTAATTCCACATGACGACGTCGTCCTTGCTCGTGGGCTCGGCCTCAAGGTCAATTGAAGCTCTGGCTGTGACCTCGTCGAAAGAGAGGGCGCGACCTCTGGCTTGCCCGACCACAAGGATATGCTTAAGGTGGCGCCTTCCATTCCAGACGTTCTCGATTTCGGGAAGCGCTGACTCGTGGACAATCAGAATCTTTGCCCTGCTATCGTCCAGGAGATATGCGTAATCGTCCGCCTTCATCCAGGGATTGGCCGGGATGGGTATGGCGCCTATCTTTATGGCGCCGAAGAAGCTGAAGGCAAATTCGGGACAATCGGGGAGCACCAGCAGGACGCGCTGCTCGATCTCGACCCCGAGCTCTTTTAAGGCGTTGCCGGTCCGGTTGACCCGTTCAGAGACCTCCTGGTAGGTGAACGTCTGATCCAGGCAATAGATGGCAGGCTTGCTCCCCCGGCCGAGGCGAATGTTTTCGTCAACGAAGGTGATCGCAGCATTATAGATGTCGGGAAGGTCGAGCTTCATCCTCGCTCAGGACGCAATCTCAAATGTCATATTTCAAACGATCTGCCACTTGCCGAGAGACCTATTCCCCGCCTGCAGCCTCGGATTGGGTTTCGGTGGCAATGACCACCGATTTCACTTCCGTATAATGGTCAATCGCTTCAGTGCCATGCTCTTTGCCGACGCCGCTTTGCTTGACGCCGCCGAAAGGCAACTCGTCGTAAATGATCTGAGCCGAGTTGATCCAGGTATAGCCCGACTCGATGCGCTCGGCGGCCGCCATCGCCCGGGCGAGGTCGCGGCTCCAGACCGACGAGCCCAAGCCATAGATGGAATGGTTGGCGCGAGCGATGGCCTCCTCC
>JACQUW010000115.1 GCA_016210115.1 Deltaproteobacteria bacterium
GGAGCAGTTCTGCCGCGAGTGGGAGCCCGTTTTGGAGATCCCCATAGAGCCGGTGAACTCGTCCAAGGAGGCGGTTCAAGGCGTGGATATCGTTATGGCGGCTACCAGCAGTTCGGTACCGGTCTTCGATGGTCACTGGCTGGAGCCCGGGGTCCATGTCTCCCCCATCGTGGGTAGTGGACACCGTGAGACGGCGTTGGGCGGTTTTCACAGCATTCCTAGGCGGGAGATCGATGAAGTGACTTTCCAGCGAGCTGACGTCAAGGTCGTGAATTTCCGCGAGCAGATGATTCACCATCAAACGCCCAGTTGGTTCTATGCCATTGAGCGTGGGGCTCTGACATTGGATCAGGTCAAGGATTTAGCTGAGATCCTTGTAGGCAAAGTTCCCGGGCGCACGAGCGATGAGCAAATCACGTTGTACCACAACGTGATTCCCAGCGGGTCGGCCAATGTGGCCATCGCCTACAGGCTCTATGAGGCCGCCAAACGGAAGGGAGTAGGGACAGAGATCGCCCTACCCCAGAAGGGACTCGAAGACGATTAAATGATCCGGTTGCACTTAACCCGGCGAATTTCGAAAACAGGGAGTTGGCCGAGCGTTAATAATAAGCGGCCTCATTGGGAGGACAAAATGAGAAGGCAGTATTTTATCCCGGCTTGTCTCCTAATCCTCCTGTTTGGTTGGAACAATAGCTCGCAAGCGCAGCTTACAAAAATCTCAATCGCCTATTCCGCCTTGAGTCCAACGCAAACAAATTTATGGATTTCTAAGGAGGCCGGATTATTTGATAAGTATGGCCTTGATGTAACGCTTGTGCTTATAGGCGGGGGGCTAAGGACAATTCAGTCATTGATTGCCGGGGATGTATCGTTCGCTCAGGGTGGTGGCGAGGCTGTGCTGGTTGCAAATTTGAAGGGAGCAGATACGGCGATCATAGCCACAAATGAACCCGTACTCACTTACAAAGTGATTGGGAAAAAAATTAAAAGCCTGGAGGAACTCAAGCGAGCAAGTCCCGGCGTCAGGCTTGGGATACAATCCTTCGGATCCACGAGTGATTTCGTCGGGCGAAAAATTATGGTGTCAATAGGATTAACCCCCGGGAAAGATGTAATCATGGTGCCGAGCGGAGAGGCGACAGGAAGACTGGCAGCGCTTTCTCAAGGGTTAATCGACCTTACGCTGATGCAAACCGCTCTACCGACCAGGATGTCAAGGGGTGGATTTCATATTTTACTCGATACGGCGACAGCGGAGCCGCCGTTTCCCTATCATGGTATGGGGCTTTCTACGAGGCGAGAGATGATTCGGCGCAATCCGGGTGTTGTGAGTTCCGTAATGAAAGCCTACGTGGAGGGAATCAAGATTTACAAAACGGAACGGGAATTTTCGCTAAAAGTGAGAGCAAAATACACCCGAAGAAGCAATATGGACGAATTGCAGGAGGAGTGGAAGGAGTATGTGGGCCTAGTCTCGAAAGCCCCGTATCCGACCATCAGCGGCATAAAGGCAATGCTTGGGGATCTAAGCGGCAGCTTTCCAGAAACGAGTAATATCGATATCCGGAGATTTTACAATGACAGGTTCATTAGAGATCTCGAGGTATCCGGTTTTATTAATAATTTGTATAAGGCGGGGGCGAAATGACTTGGCGGCGAGATCAAGGTTTGTGCTGGTTTGATGAGTAGTTTCATCCAGCGGTCCACGGTTTGGAGCCGCTCGCGGAAGGAGAGGTTTACGAGAACATGGCCAAGCTAAAAATTGGAATTGATCTCCACAATCGGGCAAGCGTTTTTATGCCGCGACAGGGGCTCGACTACGATCTCAACCGTCTCATCGATCTTGCCGTGCTCTGTGAGGAGTTGGGTTTTTACGCCGTCTCCGTCGGCGATAGCCTTCTCTCCAAGCCTCGCTGGCGCGCGATCCCTACTTTGGCCGCCATTGCGGCCAAGACCTCGCGGATCAAGATCATGAGTCATATCCTGATGCCGCATTTGTACAACAATCCGGTGCTGCTTGCTCAGGAGTTGGCCACCTTGGACGTGATCAGCAAGGGTCGTCTTGTGCTGGGGTGCGGTATTGGCGGTGGTCAAACCGGAAGTGTGGAGCACGAGCATCGTCTCTGCGGAGTACCGCGGCAGCGACGGGGAAGGGCCTTTGAGGAATGCCTCTATCTTCTAAAGCGTTTGTGGAGCGAGGAGGAGGTCACGCATAATGGGCAATTCTGGAACTTGGATGGTGTTCGGCTCGGTCTCAGGCCCCAGCAAAAGCCGCATCCGCCGATCTGGGTGGCTGCGGGAAGATACCTCAGCAAGGCAGGAGTGGGTTCCTTCGGCATCCAGGAGCGTCCGGGCGACCGCGAGGGATTCAGCGTTGCGCCCGTGGAGCGGGTAGCCCGGCTTGCAGACGGATGGTTGACCACAAAAGCCACCGCAGAGGAGTTCCGGTCAGGGCTTGAAACTGTCCGCCGGCTGGCAGCGGAGAAGTATGGGCGCGACCCGCAGTCGATTCGGGCGGTCTACAGCCGCGGTGTGTATGTCGATCCCGATGTGGACGCCGCCTACCGCGAGGTGAAGTGGTTTGAGGACAACTATCACGACATGCCCATCCCCGAAGATACGATTCGCCGCTGGACGATTTTTGGCAAAGGAGACGAGTGCGTCAAGCAGATACAGCCGTTTGTGAGCGCAGGGGTTGAGGTCTTCAACATCTGCGTCCGGGCCCGGGATTTTTTCGCCCAAGTCCGGACGATCGCTAAAGAGATCCTCCCCGCGTTCGCTTAGCGAGAAGGATGGACGATTCTGAGCCAAGAGAATAGTGAGGCAGCCCCGGAATGAAACAGGCCAAGCAGGAAAAAATTAAAGGGAGGAAGCATATCTCTTGTCAATCGACGCCATTGTCCTCGGAGAGAGTCGAGGACCGTTTCGAGGTGCTCCGTTGAAGCCGGGAGATTTCGTGGAGGCCCGGCAAAGGCTTGAAGCGAAACCTCAAGCCACTGGGGAGAAACTGACTACGCTTTCGGATGCGATTCGGCGAGTGAACGATCGTGACCACATTGCCATCGGCGGCTGCCTTTTCTCGCGGACCCCCCTGGCGCTTCTCATGGAAATACTTCGTCAAGGCAGGCAGGGGCTGACCCTCTCTCGTAACCTGATGTGCTACGAGGGTGAGTGGTTCATGGCCGCTGGGGCAGTGGAGGCCGTGTTAACGAGCTGGTTCGGAATCGGGCTGCCGTGGGGAGTGTCGCGAATTCTGCGCGAAAAAGTCGAACGAGGCGAAGTCCGGTTCGAGGAGTGGAGTCATTTGGGGCTCGGTCTGCGCTACCGAGCTGCGGCTATGGGAGTACCGTTCCTGCCAACTCTCACCATGCTCGGCTCCGACCTGATGGCGGTGACCCAGGCAAAGACGATGCAGTGTCCCTACACGGGAAAGACCCTCTGTCTGGTTCCTGCTCTGTTCCCGGATGTGGCGCTACTGCATGTCCACCGAGCTGATCGCTTCGGTAATTGCCAAATCGATGGTTACCCGCACATGGACCCTGACATCGCTCGCGCGGCCACGACCGTGCTCGTCACGGCAGAGAAGATAATCTCGGAGGAGGAGATCCGCCGTCACCCGGGCCGTACCGTGGTCCCGGGCTTTGTTGTGGATGCTGTCGTGGAGGCGCCCTACGGGGCGTTTCCCCATGAGTGCTACGGCCTCTACGAGGCGGACTTTGAGCACTTCGACAAGTATGTGGCCGGGATCAAAGCCAGAGGCATTCAGGGAATCCGGGACTACCTGGACTGCTATGTCTATAGTCCTCAGAGCCATCAGGAGTACCTCGCGCTCTTCGGTGAGGATCGGCTGGCCCGCATGGCGGGCTATGCTCGCGAACTTGTGGGAAAATAATGAGCTATCTATCCTCCGAGCTTCTCGCGGTGATGGCCGCCCGTCAATTGGTTGGGGTCGGTTCAGTATTTGCGGGCGTAGGCACCCCACTACTCTCAGCGGTGTTGGCCCAGAAGATCCACGCCCCGCGCCTGATTATCGTCGTCGAGGGGGGAAGCATCGGACTCGAGGTAATTCCGGGCCGTCTTCCCATTTCCACCAACGAAATGCGAGGGGCTTACCGGGCGCTGATGCTGCCTAGTATTACAGATACTTTCCTCTTTGCTCAGCGCGGTTTCCTTGATGTGGGCTTCCTCGGTGGGGCTCAGATTGATCGATACGGCAATTTGAACTCGAGCGTCGTGGGTTCCTATAAAAGTCCTAAAGTGCGACTCCCTGGGAGCGGCGGGGCCAACGATATTATCTCCCTCTGCCGGCAGGTGATCGTGGTGATGATGCACGAACGACGGCGCTTTGTTTCTCGGGTGGACTTTGTCACCAGCCCAGGGTACCTTCAGGGCGGCCATTCTCGCGAAAAATCCGGCCTTTTATTCGGCCGGGTGAGCCGGATCGTGACCAATCTCGCGATCTTGAGCTTCGAGGATGAGACGAAAGAGATGCGGGTCGAGAGCCTGAACCCTGGTGTATCCGTGCAGGACGTCACGGAAAATACCGGCTTCGATCTCCTGATACCGGAGTCTCTTCCGGTCAATGACCCGCCGAGCGAGACAGAGCTAAGGCTTCTGCGGAGCCTGGATCCCGAGAGGAAATTTCTTAGGACCGAGGGCTCCGGACCAATCACCCACGTCAGAAACGATAGATCTCAGTGAACGTTTGATGGGGAAGAACTACGGATGAATGTAGATTTCGGACTCGCTATCAGAAATTTTGTCGGTCCAAATGAGACGCCAGATGCAGGCGAAATCCTCCGCTACGCCGAACGGGCCGAGGCCCTGGGTTTCGAATCGTTGTGGGCCTGGGACCATATTCTTTTGGGAGTGAAGCCTGCCTTCCCGATTCTTGACTCTCTCTCCATTCTTACTGCCATCGCTTCAAGAACGAATCGGATTAAACTGGGTACCGGTATTCTAGTCCTGCCGTTGCGGAACCCGGTCGTGGTAGCTAAGGTCCTGGCAAGCTTGGACCATATCTCCAAGGGGCGGCTGATTCTTGGGGTGGCTGCAGGATGGTACGCGCGCGAGTTTAACGCGGTTGGCATCCCATTCAAGCAGCGGGGCCGGCTTTTCGAGCAAAACCTGGAACTTTTGCTCCGCCTCTGGACAGAGGAGTCGGTGACCTTCGAGGCAAACGGGCTGAATCTCCGGGAAGCTGTGCTTCTCCCGAAGCCGTACCAGAAACCGCGGCCTCCGGTCCTGATCGGAGGCTACGTGGAGACCGTCCTGCGGCGCGTTGCCCGGATGGCTGATGGCTGGCTCACCTATTTCTATACTCCGGAAGGGTTCATTAAGTCCTGGACCAAAATCCAGGCTTATGCCCAGGAGTACGGACGCGACCCCAAGGCCCTTACCGCGACCAACCAGCTCGCGATCTATGTCGGTCCTCCAAAGGTTGAAGCAGATGCGGCCATGCGACAGTGGCTCACCACCGAGTGGGACGTAGCCTCATGGAGCGATTCAACTATCGAGCACGCAATCCGCGGAACAGCGGAGGAGTGCGTGGAGCAGCTCAGGCCACACTTAGAGGCAGGAGTCCATCGGATCATTCTTATCCCTTACCGCTACCAGTCCGAACAGGTGGAGTTGATTGCCCGCGAGGTGATTCCTCGACTCTCCGCATGATGCCCGTTTGAATTTGGAAGAACGCGTCTGATTCAGCACGTTGCCTGAAAGACGAATCCTTTCGTCTTAATCTCGCTACATTCAAGCAAGATTTAGCGCTCCTATAGATCCTTCTCAAGACTGAAAAGATGGGCTGTCTTTCTTCTCATGGATGCGATTTGTTTTTGAGTCTTTGCCCTTTGTCATCAAGAATTCTGGCCAGTTTTCCACTCTTAATGATAAGTAGGAACCGGGGGGACGTTTCGATCTGGTGGACGAAGATCTTGCCCGGAGCCCGATTTGGCGATACGGTCTGGCGCGCGAAGTGACCTCAACGCTCTCTGCTCAAGCTGCCTGATTCTTTCCCGGGTCACCCCAAATTTCTCGCCGATTTCTTCTAAGGTGTAGTCGCGAGCGTGCCCGATACCGAAACGAAACCGGAGCACGGCTTCTTCCCGAAGTGGCAGTGCGGAAAGGGCATGCGTAATTTTCAGGCGCAAATCTGCGTGAGAGACCTCGTCGAACGGGTTGGTCGCGCGTTGATCTTCGATCAGGTCCTTTATCTGTCCCTCTCCATCCGGGATCGGCGCATCCAGGGAAACTGGCTCAGCCTCCAGCCCGAGAATCGTGACAACGTCTTTCTCAGAGATTCCCATCTCGCGCGCAATTTCCTCTGGAGACGGCAGCCGGCCCAGTTTGGGAACCAGCAATCGTGCGGTGCTCAGGAGCTTATGCTTCGTTTCGAGGCGGTGCACTGGAACGCGAATGGTGTGTCCGAAATCTGTAATACCCCGGGAAATTCTCTGGCGAATCCACCAAGTCGCGTACGTAGAAAATCTGGCCCCCCGGCGATAATCGAATTTTTCAATGGCTCGGATCAGCCCGAAATTACCTTCCTGGATGAGGTCGAGGAAAGAGAGGCCACGGTTCACAAATTTTTTTGCGATACTGGCCACAAGCCGCAGGTTGGCTTCAATAAATTGGTTCTTGGCGCTGGCAGCCTTTGTTTCTCCCTCCACGATAGCCTTCATCAACCTTTCGATCTCATCGGCAGGCAGCCCGGCGGCTCTCTCTATGCTTCGCATCTCTGAGACAACGGGCGCCCGTTCCTTTTCGTCGCGCGCGGCTAAAGCTTTTGCTCTCAGGGCAGTCAGGCGGCTCTGAAAGTCCTTAAGTATTCGGACCATCTGATCAATTGCTGACTTCGCAAGCCCCAGCGCCTTTAGAGTCTGCACGATCTCGGTTCTTTTGTTGAATAGATTCCCGGATAAAATATCGCGTTTGTGCCGTGACAGCGCTTTTGTTTTCAGCCCGGCCTGCAGGCGGGTGCAGGCTTGGTTAAGACGGCGCAGGTTCGCGATTCGTTTGAAAAAAGCCTTTTGCACGGTCGCGACATTAATGGGCTCTTCGACCTTTTCAAACTCCGTGATTATATCCTGCAACGGTAACTCGCCTCGCTCCACCTTTTCGGCAAGCTCGAGAACGCGGGCCACAGTGAAAGGGAAAAAGAAAACCGCCTCTTCGACCTGCGTTCTTCCGGCCTCGATCTGCTTTGCGAGTTCTACCTCGCGTTCGCGGCTCAAAAGTTGGACGGAGCCCGCCTCCCGAAGATAGAGGAGCACCAAATCATTGCGCTTTTCGTTCTCCTCTTCTTCCTCCTCCTCGCCTTCTTCCACGAGGTCTTCCTCTATCTTTTCCTCGGTTTCCGATGGAGCCTCCTCGAAGGCGGGAATCTCGTCTGACGTTTCAAGCAGCTCCGGTTCCGCTAGCGGATCCCAGCTCGCGGAATCCGGAGAAAACGTGTCTTCATAAAGTACCGGGCTGAATGACATTTGTTCCTCGCTTGCGACTTCGGTCCGCTCCAGGGCTTCCTTATGCCATCCTGCAACTTATGGTTGATGCAATGGGCATGCCACTTTTAACTGCGGAACGAATACTCGCGTTGCCATGCGGAAGAGGGAACTAAGAAATTTAATTTAAAGGTCTAAGAAACGATGTTGGTCACTGAAGCGCTGTTTGTGATTGGCAGAACTGAGAGTTGGGCAAAGGTGGCGGAGAGAGAGGGATTCGAACCCTCGGTACCCTTTTAAGGGGTACACACGCTTAGCAGGCGTGCGCCTTCGACCGCTCGGCCATCTCTCCCTTGGGTTTAGTCAATGGTCAGCAGAAAATAGTCAGTAGTTTCTCCTGCGCCCCGGAGTCAGTTTTGCGTTGCCCTTGTCGACTTACTATTGACCAATGACCATTTACTATTTGCTAATCATGGCGGAGGGGGCGAGATTCGAACTCGCGGTCCACGAAGTGGACGCCGGTTTTCAAGTTCCCTTCGCCGTTCCTCGAAGAACATCCAAGCCAACTTACCAGAGGGAATCCAAAAGATCTAGCGGCCAGTGTGTGCCCTTACCCGCTCTTGCCTTTTGATGGTTCAGGCACAGAACGGGCACATGAATTTCAGGGGGGGGTGTACCCCGGGGGAGCCCCCTTTTCGAGGCTCGTTGCCCCTACGTGGGGACCCTCGCATAGTAGTTTTGAAAATTTTTGGACCTCCCGGAAAGGAGATGACTGATGGCAGCATTCGCATCATTCGCTGAAGCCGAAGCCCGAGCAAAGACCCTGATGGACGAGGGTTACGCAACGGTGGCCCATGCCTGTCTACTCGTGGATGGAACCCTTGCAGTCAGGCTGCTTCGCCCGATGAGCGCAACGGGATCGACTGGCGACGGCATGAACAAGGCCGGCGCCTGGGATACGGTTACTGACAACGCGGCAACATGACAATGGCTGATTTTCTCGAAGCACAGACACCATGAGAAAGCGCAAATCGAAACTTTGCCGGTGGGACTGCGGGCGCGAGACTCCGAACGTCTCCCGGATTTGTGATGGTTGCTGGAGGAATCGGGCGGAGATCCTCCGGACACGGAAAGCGCGAGAGGCGGCAGAGAAGGCAATCCAAAAACGTAGGCCACTGACCGAGGCTCAACGGACTGCGTTACACACTGCGAGAATGGGCAAATTACTGAAGAGAATGGATGACACGGCACTTTGAGGCCGTTTTCATGCTTGGCAAAGGGTAGAGGCCTAACAACAGTTTTAAGCGCAAAAAAATCAACAGAGAGAGGAGAATGAAAGATGGCAATGAGCTACCAGCAAGGGCTGTCTGTTTTGCAGAAAATGGAAGATGAACAGAGACAATGGCAATCCGCTAAGCTGAGTTTGTCAGAGCTTTTTCGGGCGGCGATCACGGCGGACAGCATAGTCCGGGACTTCGAGGACCGGAAACGAGAGCTTCAGACGGATATCGAGGAGAGAGAGACACGTTTGGCCCAGCTCGCGAAGGAAATTCTGACTAAACAGAAAGAACTTCAGGGGATGGAGAGCGCCGCTAAAGCACAGGGGCGCCGGCTTGAGGCAATGACAACCGAGATTGAGGCACTGAACGCGCGCGAGGCGGCCCTTGCGAAACGGGAGGCGCGAGTGACTGCGTTGGAGGCCGATCTTGAGATTTTCCGGCAAAAGATAGCTGGCAAAAAGGTTGCCTGAGATCCTGAGCTTATAAACTACGCCACTTGAGTTCAAGGTTGAGGTGCGAGTATCGGCCCGGTGGAGAAGTTCGAGGCGGCGTAGCAGTCGGATGAAGCAGCCTCTTACAGCGGCGCTACCGAAAAGAAACAGCGGCGCGGAAGGTAAAGGAATGCTGATAGTTGTTCGAGTGTTACAACGGATTCTTAAAGGTTTTTAGCATGAATTCACCCGAAAATCAGGCAGAGGCAGCGGCAGAAAATTTCGAGACGACGAACGAGACGAACCCGAAGCCGCGCCGCGGGCGACCATTTCGTCCGGGACAGAGCGGGAATCCTCGCGGGCGCCCCAAAGCCGGGATGAGCTTTGCTGAGAAATGTCGGCGAGCGGTTTTGAACGGTGAGACCCTGCACAATTTTTGGCTTTCCATTCTGGAAGACGAAGATGAAGACACTGGCCATAGACTGGAGGCTTCTCGTTTGTTGGCGAGGTACAGTTTTGGCGATCCGCCAAAGACGTTGAGTATTGAGGGCGGGGGCGGCGCCAGCGGGATTCAGGTCAACCTAATTTCCTTCGCTCAAATTACTGATCCTTCCCGGCTTCCGGCGCCAGATCAAGACGCGATAGAAGTTCAGTCTTTCGAGCGGCGCCTTCCCCCCCCGAATGGATCAAAGGGCCGGGCCTAGGGTAATGCGTCGTGATGAACTCGCGAGGAGGACCCTGACGCGCCACTGATTGCCGACTACTCGAAATTGCCGGAGCCGGTGGACGAGACAGGGCCGAGTTGAGAGAACCCTTAAACCGCTTTCCAAAGGTCCTCCCGAAACACGTCTTTGGTTTTGTCCGAAACCTTCAGCCAGATAGCATCCGGCGATTCATTTTTTCTTAGCCATCCCTTCACGGTTCTCCAATCGCCGGGAATCTTTCGCTTGATGAACAAGGCTAATTCACTTCTCGGAATGACGTTGCCGCGGGCTAAATTCAAGAATTCGGCGAATCGCTGCGGCTCTGTAATGAGGCTCGGCGGTTCTTTGGCTTTCCTCTTGGCTGGCTTTATTCCGAGCCTCTTTTCCTTTTTCTTCTCCCGCGACACCTTGACCCTCGCCTTTGATGCTTCCCGATCGTACTCCCTTTGATGCTTCCCGATACAAAACCTTCGGCGGGCGTCATCGGTGACAAAAAAACGGCCGCAGTGAAAGCACCGTCTAAGGCGGCCGAACTCGCCGTTGGTAAGGCATTGGGCGATCGACAACCACACACGGCCTTCTGTGCCGAACATGAGCGGCGCTGGCTGTACGACCCACTTCGATTTTCCCATTTTCAAAACGGCTTGACCGGCGTCAATGACGGAAACGTCTTTTAACGGGCGCACATACCAATGAGCACGGACGGGTGGATAAGAACGAACCAGATCAGTCTTAGACCCGAACCAGTCCGACATGAGCCCCTGGCCTTTCGCGTTCTGCGCTTCGACGGCGGGTAAGGCCCATGATTCCGAGCTGCGTGCTACATACTCATTTAACTCCCAAACCAAACCCTCCGGGCTACGGGCTTTAATCGCCAGGTCAATCAGGTCAATCATCTTTTGCTGAATCTTCCGCGCGGTCGCGCTGTCGTCCTGAGCCCCAGATTCCGCCAGGAACTTTTCGACATTTTTTCGATCACCCGGCCTGTCTGAGTCGAAGGCAAGATTCAAGAAACTTACGAGCCATGGCAACGAAGAAAATTTGAGCCTCTTTGGCTTTCTACGTTCGCGCATCTCGCATACCTCCCAGTTTTGTGCGTTACGAACATCATATAAAAACTTTGACTATTTCGCAACGGGCTTCTATATTAACGATCATGGAAAACGAAATTTTTTTGATGACAAGCGACGCTGCAAAGATTCTAGACAGATCCGCTGCCGCAGTGATTCTGTACGAGAGAACCGGGAAGTTGCCGGCGATCAAAACAGCGAACGGCCGCCGTCTCTTTAGGAAAGAGGACGTGCTGAAGCTTGCGCGGAAATTGAAGCGCGAGGCCGGCGAGGACTCACGACAGGCGCGATGAACGGTAAACCCTCTATTATCGAGGTCATCAGTGAGCGCGTTCTGCTGCGCAAAACGGGCAAAGAATACGCTGGACTCTGCCCCTTTCACGCTGAGAAAACCCCGTCCTTTACGGTCAACGAGGATAAGGGGGTCTTCTATTGCCACGGCTGTGGCGCCGGGGGCGATGTGATCCGCTTCATTGAGATGATAGACGAGGTCCCCTTCAAAGAGGCGATTTCTCGCCTTCGCCTTGATGATCGGGCGCGACCTTGGCGAAAGCCCGAAAAAAGTCCGGAGCGGGCGATCGCGGAAAGAATCGCGGCTTGGGCCGCTGACTTTTCTCTTGTCGTTGCCGCAAGACTGCGGGAACTGGGCCAGCAAATCCGGCTGGCTGGGGAATACTCGGAGCATTCTTACGGGCGCCAGTGGGAAATTCTCGAAACGCTGCACGAAGATCTAACAAACCCCCAATTCCTGCCCGAGCTCTGGCGGCACCATTCCATCTTGGAGGAAATCGTTAATGCGTAAAAGCGATATCGCTGAAATCGAGCGCCAGTTGAAGGCCTTGCCGGCAGAACAACGAGCGGAGATTCTACCTGATCCGATAAGCGAGGCGGTTTCAATTCTTGACCCCCTGAGCGAAACGAGCCAACCCGGTAAGATCGAGGACGCATTGAGAGCCCTCGCACTGACTCTCAACGGCGCGGATCCACTACGGCGCGCCACGGTACGGGAAGCGGCCATAAAGAAGCTGGAGCAAATCAAGATCGGCGCACCTGCCAGGCTTGTGGATGCAGCTTTTGGAAACGGACAGGCCGAGACAGAGCAGCAACAGGGCCGGCCGGTCATGTTTGATGATCCCGACGCCTGGCCGGAATCTGTGAATGGAGCGGAGTTACTTAACGAGTTAGTGAGCGGGATCAAGCGCTTTGTCGTTCTTCCGCTTCCGGCAGTTCGGGCGGTCGCATTGTGGATTCTCCACGGGCACACCCTCGAAGCATTTTCCATTTCTCCCCTGCTTGCCATTATCTCCGCTACCAAGCGAGCTGGAAAGACTCTCCTGCTTGAGATTGTTTCGCTGCTTGTGCAGCGCCGTCTCTTTGCGTCGAATATCACTCCCTCGGCACTTTTCCGAGCTGTCGATAAGTTCACCCCGTCGTTACTGATTGATGAGGCCGACACGTTCCTCCGTGAGAATGATGAACTTCGCGGAATCCTCAATGCATCTCACCGCAAGGCATCCGCTTATGTTGTCCGATCAGTTGGTGATGACCATGAGCCCACGCTTTTTAGAACGTGGTGCGCAAAGGCGATAGCCTTGATCGGAAAGTTGCCTGCGACCCTTGAGGATCGATCCATTCTTTTTTCAATGAAACGGAAAGCGCCCGGCGAGATAGTGGAGCGCTTCAGAGCCGACAGAGCGGCAACCGAGTTACGCGACATGAAACGGCGGGCTATGCGTTGGGCGAAAGACAACGTTGACGCGCTGCGGGCGGCTGATCCGGAAACACCAGAGATTTTGAATGACCGGGCAGCCGACAACTGGAGACCACTTCTTGCGATTGCGGATGTCGCTGGAGGCCATTGGCCAGACATAGCTCGGACGGCTGCCGCGGCCCTTTCCGGAAATGTCGATGAGGGTGAGAACTCGGCACTAATTCAACTCCTGGAGGACCTGAGAAAACTTTTCGACAGCCGTGGAGTGGATCGACTAACGAGCTCGGAAGTGGTGGAAGCCCTGGCTGCGATGACAGACCGGCCCTGGCCAGAGTGGAAGCGGGGAAAGCCGATCACGGAGCGCGGGCTTGCTCGGTTGCTTGCCCCTCTTGAAGTCCGGCCTAGTCAGCTTTGGATTAATGGCGGGAATGTTCGAGGGTACAACCGGGAGATCTTTGAAGATGCCTTCTCCCGGTATATTCCGCCATCCGATCCGCTAGGACTGCTAGAACCCGCACCAGAAGCGGCCGAACCTAGCATTTCTGCATCCGCTAGGGAATCAGAACCTAGCGGATCGAAAATAGCCCGCAAACCCGCGCCAGAAGCGGCCCCTAGCGGTCTAGCGGATGAAAACCCCCTATTTGCAGAGGAAAGGGGTAAAGGTAGGTCAAAATGGATGCAAGAGCTTTAATTGCAACCCTTCAGGGAAGGGGACTTTCAATCCGCGTGGCAGGTGACCGAATCAGAGTGGAGGCGCCGGAAAAACCTGACCCGGGAACACTCGCCCTGCTTGAAGAGCTGCGAGCGCACAAGGATGAGGTCCGCAGCGTTCTACAAGCGCCGGGGTGTTGGAATTGCGGCGCCCCCTGGTCTGAAACCGTGGACATCCGCGGCAAAAGAATTCTAGTGTGCTGGAGCTGTGCGAAAACAATCTGAAAGGAGAGCAAATTGTATGGATGAAAATTATAACCTGAAGGACAACCCGCCCCCCGCGGGATGGGTTCCGCCTATTCCCGGGGCCCCACCCCCGGAAGAGGCGGGCGAGGAAGGCCAGGGGCCGGGCGAGCAGGGCAATGGTGAGCCGGGAGACGCGCCAGAGGGAGCAACTCCCGATGAAGTTTTTTGGCGCGCTGAATGGGGCGAGGATTTCGAAGTCAATCGCGAGATGTGCTTTCAATATCTCCAACAAAATTGGGAGGGAACTCCCGAAGGATTCCAGGAGCTGCTTGAGAAGAACGAGGGAAATCGAGACGCCGTGAAAATGATACTCAAGCAAGCGAAGGGCGCCAAGGCCGCGGGGGAATCCCCGGTAACGCTGGACCCTGGCGGCGAAAAAAAAGCGATCGAGCTCATGAAATCCGAGAAGTATCTCAAGGGCGACAAAAAAGTCAGAGCCGAAGTAGAGCGGCTTTTTAAACTTTCAACAGGAGGACGATGAGCATGGACCGCAAGCCTCATATCCCAATGCTCCAAGAAAACAACGTCCGAATCGGGTTCTTCGAGCATGGGGAGTTTATCGCCCTGAGAGACGCGGCGCCGGACTACTTCAAGCCCGTTCTGACGTTTGCCTATTATACCGGCTGGCGGAAACGGGAGATCCTTTCCTTGAAGTGGAACCAGGTTGATTTGAATGCGCGAACCGTCCGGCTCGATCCTGGAACTACGAAGAGCAAAGAAGGGCGCCTTGTCATTCTCGAAGGCGAACTCTTAGACGCAGTTCAAGGGCAATGGGAGAAGCGCAAGGTGGCGGAGATCCCCGGGCAATCGCCTACCTTGCTTTGCCCGTATGTGTTTCATCGGAACGGAAAGCCAATCATCGCCCTCCGGGGCGTATGGGCGGACTCCTGCAAAGAGGCTGGGCTTTCGGGGAAGATCTTCCATGATTTCAGGAGAACGGCGGTTAGAAACATGGTTCGCGCGGGAGTCCCTGAGCGAGTGAGCATGATGGTTTCGGGGCACAAGACCCGGAGTATCTTCGACCGCTATAACATCGTGAGTGAGGCTGACTTGAGAGAGGCGGCGCGTAGAACGTGGCAACACGCACAGAATCAGGACGCAACGTCCAAGGTGGTTCCTTTGAAGTCAGGCCAACAGAGCTAAAGGCTTCGGGCACAGAATGGGCACAATCAGGGCACACACTGGCTTGAAGAAGATGAACGAGAGAGGCTGTAAGTTATTGATTTCATGGCGGAGGGGGCGAGATTCGAACTCGCGGTCCACGAAGTGGACGCCGGTTTTCAAGACCGGTGCCTTAAACCGCTCGGCCACCCCTCC
>JACQUW010000151.1 GCA_016210115.1 Deltaproteobacteria bacterium
GGCATATTCCGGGTTCCTAAGGCGTTCGTCCAAACCTTCCTCATAGGCTCGACTCGCCGGGTAAACCTTTTTTTTTCTTTCTCTCATCTCAATGTCCTTTCCTTCCAATCCTTCCAATATCGCTTCGCTTGCTTGATCGTTTCTTCCTGCCTCTTTTTCGTACTTCCGCAGAGCAAGATAACCAGCGTCTGTCCCTGTTCACCAAAATAAATTCGGTAACCGGGTCCGTAATCCAAGACGATCTCCTGCACACCTTCTCCGACGGACTTATGTTGTCCCAGGTTGCCCAACCGGACCTTGGCGATCGTCTTGTCTACAAGCAACCTTGCCCGCTGATCTCCCAGCCCGTTCAGCCATTTCTGAAATACATCCTTTCCGCCGCGTGTCACATAAGTTTCAACTATCCTCCGAATGGCTTCCGGCATACTTTCATACCCGATTGTAGCCAATTGGCTACAATCTGTCAAGGCGACGCTACGAATTGCGCTTTACGTAAATAGCTATTTCCGTCCCTTGCTCTACGGCCAGAAGCGAGCGGGTTTCTCGGACTGAAGAATGCACAGACGGCACTCGATCCAACATCCTGGCCCAGCAAGCGACAAAAGGACCTGGCTAACATCGCCCGGCTCCTGGAAGCCTGACCCCATCTCCGCTCCAAAGTTTCCCCCAGAAATACTGTCCACCCGCTTTGAGGGCAGGAGGTCCTCAAAGGGATGAAAAAGGACAAGGAAAAAGGGACTGAGCCGTTCCCTCCCTCAATACGATCGGTGGCGGGCAGAGCGACGGCGCAGCAAATTGCGGGTGGCCCGGCTATCGGCGGCTTGAATCAACTTCTCGCCAAAGTAAGCACCTACTGCGTTGGCCCGAATTCATAGTCCAAGATCCGACCCTAGCGCCTCCCTTACAGCAGGGCGCAGGTTTGTCAACGTGGTCAACAACGTAATGGGGCCAGATAATACCTCCCAAGCCCTTGTTGTATGGCACTATCTTCTATCAGACTGGGCCGGTAGATGGACGCTCGACATTCATTGGCATGGGGTTGGATCCCTCTGCTCTATAATTCCGAAAAACGTGAGAATCTAAACGATTGGGTGAGCCCGAAATTTCAGAGACATCCAATACTGATTATTCTTGACTTCCACGTGGACTCTCTAATACCTTCCGCACACAGGGGGATTTACAGAATGGTGAGTTCCGTCGGTCTCAATGGTGTTTCGGCACGCCCCCAACGCCATGGCGCCGTGAACTTTACGTTAGGCTGAATTCGTATAGAGAGGTTGACGTGCGTCCGATTGAAATAGAACCGGACAAGGGTGAACTTGCTGTAAAAAGTTCTTGAGCGTCTGCATTGTGCGAAATCGGCATGTATTTTGTCCTCATTTAAGCTGAGATTACCGCTATTTGAAAACAAAGCAATAAAACTTTTTCGTTCGATAAGAGGGGAGAAATGGGGTCAGGGGAGAAATGGGGTCAAATCCGCTCTTGGCCGCTACCGCCGATGCTCAACATTAAAAATACCCTTGCCTTTATCGCTTGGCCGCCCGTTGAATTGAATGAAGGCTATAGGAAGTCGGCAAGATCCCGGCGGAAAGGCTGTTAAAAGGAATTTTTCTACCGAGGGCTTGTGGGGAGGAACCGAGGTCAGGCTGGCATAGACTATTGACTTATTAGCGCCCCGCAAGTTAAGGGTCGCACGGATCGCCCGGGAACCGTGCGTGGAATTTGAAAGGGCTTTTGGACGCAAGCGCAGAGCATGCATGTCGCTCAGGGCCATGGAAAAAAAATGTACGGACGAATGGTTCCAGTTGCCGCAGCTCTCGTCGTGTGCGCCGCCTGCGTAATGGCGCAAAACGGTCCGCTCAGCCGAGCTCAGAGGGCGTTGGAAGAAGGCGACTATAAAGAGGCGCTAACGCATTTGTTGGCGGCCGAACGGTATACAGAGCCGACGCAGGATCAGAAGGCTGAAATAATATTTTTGCGGGCCAGGAGCTACGAAGGCTTAAAAGACAGTCCCGAGGCGATCCGTCTCTATCGCCATCTCATCTCGACATTCCCGGATAGTTCTTATGCTTCCGCAGCCAGAGAAAAACTAAAGAAGCTGGAACCGGATAAATAGGTGTTAGGCGGTAGGCAAAACAAGGAGCCGTGCTCGTGATCGTGTCTTGTATTCGCGAGGGATCTCGCACCGTGCCCCAACTCATTCCTATGAGGAGCCTTGGGATCAAAAGACTTGCCCCTGAACCACCCTTCCACGTGCCTGCTCTTTAAGCTTGGACAAGCATGGGTCACCGGACGACTCCCTGACACTCTC
This sequence comes from Deltaproteobacteria bacterium, assembly GCA_016210115.1. Classification (GTDB taxonomy): domain Bacteria; phylum Desulfobacterota; class Binatia; order UBA9968; family UBA9968; genus JACQUW01. The sequence continues at coordinate 2,312 of JACQUW010000151.1, forward strand.
GAGTCGGCCGGGCCGCCGTCGCACGTTTGGGTAATAGAAGTTTTCCCTTGAAGCGATATTACGCCTTTGATAGTTTGGTAATATTAAGGAGGAGCTATGGCGACCAAGAAACGCACGAGCGTTTTATTGAATGAAGAGCTGTTGAGGCGGGCTCGCAAGAGCCTGAAGGCCTCCTCAAATACCGAAGTTATCACAAAGGCTCTCAACGAAGCCGTTACCAATAAAGAGATCGAGGCTGCCTTGAAGAACCTGATCCGCAAAGGCAGGGGCCGATTCGTAGACATCTACAGGTAAGTTCGTTGCCTATTCTTCTGGACACGAACGTCTATCTTTTCGCCATGCGCTCTGATGAGGGCGCGGCGTTTTTCCAGAGTCGATTCCTGCCTTTGGTTTTTCAGACCCATGTTTCGAGCGTTGTTGTAGAGGAGCTTTACGCCGGCGCTCTTGATGCTCAAGCCGAGCGTCTAGTGGAGTCTTATGTCGGGACCCTCGAACGAGCCGGCCGGGTAATCGCTCCCACGTTTCAGGATTGGAAAGAAGCCGGGAGGCTTGTTGCCCGGGCAACCCGCAAAGAGCCCAGCCGGAAATCGAAACTGCAACAGTTGTTGAACGATATCCTGCTGGCACTGTGCGCTCGCCGGATCGGGGCCGACCTGTTCACCTTTAACCGGGAAGATTTCCAGTTGATCCATCGCTACGCACCTTTTTCCCTGAAAATCCTGCGCTATCGGTGAGGAGTCCGGCCCGGAATTATCACAGAAGAAGGCAATAGGCATCAGGCGGCAGTTGAATAGAGAAGAGACGGGCTCCTGGATCACTCTTTCACCTTTCGAGAAACTTCGAAACCGCGAATCTCATCCTCCTTGTACGAGTCCTGGCGATTTTTGCACGTTTGCTCAATTGCGCAAATCCGCAACAATCACCGGGGAATCTCAGCCGTCGCCGCTGAGCGATCGGTCTCAAGCGCTCAGTCCCCAGGGCTTTTTCTAATGACGGTTGCAAAGTATTCCGCAGCCGTGGAAAACTACATTGATGCGAACGAGGTTGAACTTTGGCTTGCTGTTGCCGCATTTTGGCCGGGACGCTTCGGTTGAAAAATGCCTCGAAGGATCGATAAAGGCCGAGGCTTACGGTTTCAACTCTGTCTGGGTGCGAGATCATCTGGCCTTCAGACCGCACGATATCGAGGGAATTGATAACACGCACATCGAGGGATTGCTCGTCTTATCCGCGGTTGCATCGTTAACGAAGAAAATCACTATGGGGACCGCCATGACGATCTGTCATCGGCATCCCATCCACCTTGCCCAGTCCTTTGCGGCCTTGAGCGCGATATCTAAAGGTCGCGTGATCATGGGCATGGGTTTGGGAGGGTTCACGCATGAGTTCACCATTGCACGGCTGCCGAGTGCATTGCCGGAGCGGGCACATTTAGCCCGGATCAATGCGGCTCTCTGCCGCAGGCTCTGGTCGGGAGAAAGAGTTTCCTATCAGGATGATTATTACCGCTTTGAGAATGTAGAGCTGAACCCGCTTCCCGCTAAGCCCATTCCGATCAGGTGCGGGGGCACAACACCGGCAGCCTGCCGGCGCGCCGTGGATTTTGGCGACGGTTGGATGCCTGCGCGGATTACGCTCACGACTTTCGGAAAGCGCATTACCTACTTCCGTGAACTTGCGCAAAACAC
>JACQUW010000138.1 GCA_016210115.1 Deltaproteobacteria bacterium
GATCAGCGCGGTGTACGGCAGCCCGGAAAAACCGGATATGGCAATGGGTTTGCCCTTTAGATCCGACGCAGTCTTAATTCCCGGATGAACAACGAGAGCCAGGTTCAGCCCGCGGACAGTTCCCATCACCATTTTGACGCGAAAACCCCCGAGGGCGCTATGGACGACTTTGTCCGGGGAAAGAAGATCGAATTGGATGTCGCCTGCAACCAGCGCGCTGATGTCGTTACCCCGGCTGAAGGTCACGATTTTGGTTTCGAGACCCCTTCTTTTGAAATAGCCTTTCGCCTCTGCAATATAGACCGGCGTATACATCACTCCGCGCACGGCCTCGCCCACGATGATCGACTTCGCCTCCGGAAATACAGGAGCCGGGATGAGACAAACAAAGAGCATCAAAGCGCGCGAAAAAAAGACCTGTCGATTCATGAGATTCTCCTTTGAACGCGCTAAAAAAAGATTAGCCACGAAGACACGAAGGCACACAGTGGAAAATTGAGAAAGTAGAAAGCAGAAATTCGAGATTGTGCGCCATCGCTCATTTCTACTTTCTGCTTTCAGCCTTCTCCTTTTACCTGACTTCCGACCTTTAGCTTTCCGCTTTACAAGAATCGCATCCTGGCTGCTTGCGAGTCTCCACCAACCGCGTCTGCATCTGTACGCTCGTGCGTCCCGGGATGAAAGCCGACTTAGCGCCCTTCCCGCCCGCCACAACGATCCATATGTCCTCCGGCCGGTCGACGATCGGCAACTCCCGCGCTTGACCGTTTTTGAACCAGCGCGGGCGCCTCTTGGCCAGCAGCTCGAGATTCTCCTCGGAAAATTTCTCATGCGGAGTCCGAGCCCGCACAAAAAGCTCTTGCCGGATTTCCTCTTTTTGATAGCCTCCGGCTGAAAGGATGGCAGCGTGTTCCGGGCAAATGATGATCAGAGCCTCGCTCGACGTGACCCCGCTCGTTGCCCCTCCCATCATGGAAAGCGCCATTGTCTTCAGGAGCCCCTTCGCAGTCTGGCTCGCCATGTCAATGATACTGTGAACGCCGCTGCAGCCGAACACGCTCACCGCGTCAGCTCCGCGACTGATTCCTCTCTCGACATGAAGGGGTTCCCAGGGGTTTTCTTCCTCGTTTTCCGCAATGCAGAAGGTGTACTTTGCGGGTTGTCCGAGCGTCGCTTTGTCATAGAGCCCCGGTATACCGCCACCGATATTGGTCAAGATAAGCCGGATGGCTCTCCCGATCGTCGCATTAGCGCGCCAACCCTGGCCCAAAACGTTGCTCGAACAATTGATCTCCAAAGCCTGCCTGCATGGTCCGTTGACGACAATGAGAGGAGTCACGTTGCCCGTGGTCGTCTGAACGCCATTAATATTAAACCCGGGATCTAAGATGGCTTTCATGGCGGCCATGACGATCGGAAAATACTCGGGCAAACAACCGGCCAGGACAGCGTTGGCCGCGATTTTTTCCACGGTAGCAATACCATTCAAAGGCGCAATAACGCCCACAATTTCGTCTTTATCAAAGCCGTTCATCATCTCGCGAACGGCCTCGCGGGTGGGCGGGATCACCGGCAGGCCATCGCTGAGACCCCTTTTTAAAAAATATTGCAGCATCCGACTCGGTTCTGCCGGAACCTGAAGCACGGATTTTACATCCGGGCCGGCAACACCCGCCGCGGCCGGGAGACCATCAGCCGGAAGCTCCGGACCGGTTACAGCTTTAATGATTCCGTCGAGCGCTGACTCTGCTACGAATCTTAAAGAATCGAGAGAAATCGAGCCAACGGGGTGCGGAACCTGAACCAGAGGAAGGTCGCCTAACCCGCGAGTTTGGGCCTCGATTTTCGCGAGAGCGACGAATTCATCGGTGACCACGGTGGCCGTCGGAATTCCCGCGCCTTCAAGCTTTACGGAGTCGTGGATACTCCACGACGTGCAAGAGCCTCAATCCGCAAACGCGGTTATGACGATGTCGCACTTTTCTGCCAACTCCTGGAGGCACTCTGCTTCGGTGCGAGTCATCTTGCGCTTAAAAATGATCTCGACTCCCTCATGCCGCTTCCTGATCAGTTCGCCGACATACTCAAGAAACCTGTCTGCATTGGGCTTGTTGTTGTCCAGCAAACCGACGCATTTGCCGTCCAGCCGGCGACTCTTCCTAACTGCCGGTCGCGTCTTCGTGGACTCTCGTCGCGCCGCAGGATCGATGATCTCGATAAATTCTTCACCCATATAGCGCCCTTTTTTCTCCTGCTATTCCCGGTTGGGGCGATCCCATATGATCGCCCTTCTCAAAAGCCTTTTCTTTCGAAGAACCCCTCCCTGTCCAAACGCTCGACGAAGGAACCGTCGATGAATTGGCCGGGATGTACATTCTTTGCTTTGGGATTGGCTTCCGCTATCGTTTCCAATACGATCTGCAATCCGTTGGCATCGGGATAAGGCTTTTTCAACGTCATTTCCCGGTAAGTCTCATAGCCCTCTTCGAGCATCGCCCTGCCTTTATCGAGAGGAACTCGCAAATACTTGCCCAGGATCCTTATGCTTTCTTCCCGGTTCGCCTTTTCTCGATAGAACTGAATTCCTTCGGAGACTGCCTCAACGAATCTGGTCACGGTACCAGCGTCCTGATGCAAGTTTTTCTCCGAGACTGCTATGACCGTGCGAAGGTATGGCACGTCAAGACGGGTTAGATCGACGATCAACCGAAACCCCTCCTTCTGGGCCATGGTCGTATAGGGAGGATCCAAAATCACGCCGTGAACTCTCTTAGCAAGAAGGGCCTGGTAACGGAGGGACTTGCCACCGGTTTTCAAGTAGGTCACGTCTTCCTTTTTCAAGCCCAGTTCTTTTAAGCTCAGCAGCAACGCCGTGTAAGGCAGTCCGGAAAAATCGGAGATGCCGATGCTTTTGCCCTTGAGATCGCCTGCTGATTTGATTTCCGGCTGCACGGCCAAAGCGAGATTCAGCCCCCTCACCATTCCCATGATCATTTTGGCCTTGTAGCCGGCAAGCGATCCCCGAATAACACTGTCGGGAGAGAGCGCCGCAAACTGTATATCACCCGCTACGAGAGCGTTGATATTGTTCCCTCCGCTGAAAGTAACAATCTTGCTATCAAAGCTCCGCTTTTTGAAGTAGCCCTTTTCCTCCGCAATATAGACGGGCGCGTACATCACCCCGCGCACCGCTTCTCCGATTATGATTGACTTTTCCGCCCCCAAAACAGGCGCCGGCAAGATAGAAATGACAATCGAAACAAAAACCAGCAGAAGATAACGCTGTGACATGAACTCCTCCTATACATACCCCTCACCCCGCCCTCTCCCGCGAGGAGAGAGGAAACCTCAGAAATTTCTCCTCCCTTGACGGGAGGGATTAAGGGGAGGGCTTTCATTTAAACAACTCGAAACCATTTCGATCAGCATTGACACCGGGGAGCGGGTCCTCCCTCACTCGGCACTGCCAGGGTGCTCATCCTCACGTCGGTCCAGGATGGAATGAACGCCGACTTCGGTCCTTTGCCTCCTGCGACAACAATCCAGATGTCTTCCGCTCGATCGACTACGGGGACACCTTCGCTTTCCCCGGTTTGGAACCAGCGGGGACGCCTCTTAGCGATCAGTTCAAGGTTCTCTTCGGAAAATTTATCGAATGCAAGACGGGCCTTTTTAAAGAGCTCCTGGCGGATGTCGTCTTTCGTATATCCGCCCGCGGAGAAAACCGCCGCATGCTCGGGGCACATGATGACCAGGCATTCGCACCCATAGACCCAGTTGCTTGAGCCTCCGGCAGCCATTGCGGAAGCCATTGTGGTGAGGATACCTTTGGGAGTTTTGCTGGCCATGTCCACGATGCTGTGAACCCCTGTGCATCCGCATACGCTGACGGCGCTCGCACCCTTCTCAAAACCTCTCTCGACGTGCAAGGGTTCCCAGGGATTTTCCTCCTCGTTCTCGCCAATACAGAAAGTGTACTTTGCGGGTTGTCCGAGCGTCGCTTTATCGTAGATTCCGGGCGCTGCGCCTCCTATATTGGCAAGAATCAATCTCAGCGCTCTGCCGATCGTGGAGTTGGCGCGCCATCCCTGTCCCAAAACGTTGCTTGCATAGTTGACGTTTAACGTTTGCCGGCAGGGACCGTTGATAATCGTCAGCGAGGTCACGTTGCTCGTGGTAGTCTGAATGCCATTAAGGTTGAAGCTTGGCTGCATCATTGCCTTTAAGGCCGTAATCACGACCGGAAAAAAAGCCGGCAAGCAGCCTGCCATGACAGCATTCGCCGCCACCTTCTCGACCGTCGCTCTTCCGTTCAGTGGCGGGATGATTCCCAGAAGCTCGTCCTTTTTTAGCCCGCTCGCTTCAATCATTTCCTGAACCGCTTCGCAGCTCGGGGGTATGACGGGCAATCCATCCGTCCAACCTCTCCCCAGCAGCTCCTTAAAGGCAAGGCCGGGCGTAGCCGGAACAGACGATGGAGCGCCCGGGCCGGCCTTGGCTTCGATGCCTGCGGCTTCGCCGTTACCAGCGTAACCGTCCGCGCAAGTCAAAGCCGTCACGACGTTGTTCAGTGCTGAATCAGCCAGAGATTTTAATGCGTCAAGAGCAAGCGACCCGACGGGATGCGGAACCTTGACCAGCGGAAGGTTAGCCAATCCACGCGCTTCAGCCTCAGCTTTGGCGAGTAAAAAAAATTCTTCGGTTACAATGGTGGCTGTGGGTATGCCTGCCGCCTCGAGCTTGACAGAGTCGTGGATACTCCACGACGTACACCCGCCTCAATCGGCGAACGCGTTGATCACGAGATCGCACTTCTCTACCAGTTCAGGAAGGCAATCTGCCTCCGTTCGGGTCATCTTTCGTTTGGGCAAGACCTCTACTCCGGGATAACGATCCCGGAGAGACTGCCCCAGATAATTAAGAAATTGGTCGGCGTTCGGCTTGCTGTTATCGAGCAAACCTACCCTTTTCCCCTGCAGCTCGCCGCCTCTCCCGGCGATCGTGCCAATTTGAACTTCGCGCTCTGCCGTCGGATCGATGATTTCAATGAGCTCTTCCCGCATTTTTTGCTTCTCCTTAACTATAAGCGAGTCTGAATATTTCACGGCACAGGCCGAAGGCGCGAGCTTTCGGTCGAGCCACGGCCTGTACCTCTACTTCACGATCGAGCTGTATAGTTTACTCAGTTCTTCGAAATTCTTTGCCATCTCCGGCTTGACGGGATGCAGCTTTACCCCTTGAACGAGACGGGGAAATTTGATGTTGACTCCTCGCCTTGCGACAATCCTTCCCATCTTCGCAAGTAGCTGCTGTCCTTCCGCAGAGAGAACGTAGTCGATAAAGAGCCTCCCGGCATTTGGATGCGGCGCACGCTTTGCCAGAAGCAGATGGCCCGCTCGCGCGATCACCGGATCGGCCTGTACGATCTCTATCGGAGCTCCCCGCGACTGCACTTCCAAAGCCTGGTACCCGAAGACATTAACGGCCAATGAGAACTCTCCCGCCGCCAAAAGCTCCGTCTGAAGCGTATGGCCGCGAACCATGCTTGGATTTTGTTTCATGAGCGCGCGGAAGTAATCCACTGTTTTCTCTTTTCCCCAGATCGAGACCAGAGGCGCAAACCATTTCGCATCGTCGTTATCCATTCCCATCTTGCCGGCCCACTTCGGATCCAGAAGGTCCCGGTAGCTCTTAGGGACATCTTTTTTCGCAACCAGTTTCGTGTTGTACGCAATCTCATTCGTCAGCACGTACATGCAGCACGGCATAAGCCCGTCAGGGTCGCGGAACTGCTCCGGAAAAGCCTCGATTTCCTGGGATTTGTAAACCTGGAGAAATCCTCCTTCGCGGAGCACCCACGCGTTAAACGTGTCGAGGCTAATCACATCGACCAAGGGCCTTCCGGCGCGCTCCTCGGTCATGACGCGGCTGAGCAGCCGCGAAGGGCCGGCCCGCAGGCCCTGGACTTTAAGAAACGGGTATTTCTTCTCAAACGCATCGCTCAGACGCGTAATTTGCTCCTGCGGCACATTGGTATAGAAAACGACGCTTCCCTCTTTCCTGGCATTTTCGACTAACGGGTCTCCATGAACTCCATCAACCCGGATAATTATGCCGGCGAGGATGCACAAAAACACGGTTAATCTGTGAGTCATGGTCTTTCCTCTCTTCAAATCGGCCTCCGCTTGATCGCCGGGTCAATTCTAAGTGTCACAGGCGTGGAGCGCGCATTGGCAGGGAAAAAAATGGATTGGCGTCCCGGCCCGCCGGCGACAACAACGGCAATATCGTCCGCTCTGTCAGCGATGCTCACGGTTCCGTCCGGCCATAGATTGGTGGAGCATTTCCGCATATCCTCGAAACTCAGCTTCTCACCGCTGTCAGGATGATAATTCTCCTCAAACCGGCAACGCGCGTGGGCGAAAAAGTATTTCCGGACTTCGACTTTTGAAAGACCGTCCCGCGCAATCTGATGAGCGCTTTCAGGGCCGATGACTACCAGCGGCCTTGCGCCGTTGCCCAGCCCCTGGAGCATAGGCCCGACGGGCCTCATTCCATACGCGAGCGATTGCAGAGCTCCGATTCCTGTCGTAGTCCAACCCGCGCCGATGCGGCACAATGACCCTGCCGCAAAAACGGTCACTGTGCTATCATTGTTCTCAAATCCTTTCTCGACATGATACGGAGCCCACGGCGACGCCTCTTCGTTTTCGCCCCAACAGAGCGTGTACTTGCCGGGCCAACCCTGGCACGATTTGTCGGTCACCCCGGTAATCACTCCGCCAATATTGAGCTCGATGAGGCGCAGCGCTCTCCCTATGGCGGCATTGGTCCGCTTTCCGGGCCCGAAGAGATTATTTGAACAATTCAAATCAATCTCTTTTCTGATCGGGCCGTTCAGCATGACTGAAACCGCATAGCCGCCCGTTGAGGCAAGAACTCCCAGCAGAACAAATTCCGGGCAGGCCATGGCCTCCACTGCCGTCACGAGCACCGGCATATGCTCCGGACGGCAGCCCGCCATCACGGCATTGATTGCGATTGCCTCGACCGTTGCGGCTGACCACTGCGGCGGCAGCGCGGCAACCTCAAAATCCGCCGGAAGAGCAACTCCTTCCAGCATTTTCAAAACGCGCTCCTCAGTTGGAGGAATAACGGGAAGCCCATCGGTCATTCCCGCCTCGTAAAGATACTGATCTATTTCTTCCAGGGAATCTGGGAGTTGGATTCGCTCCGCGTTAAGCGTGATATTCATGCTCGATTCTTTCTCCGTAGGGGCGGCATGCCGTGCCCTACGTTTTGATTAAGGCAGCCACGACACGCTCGATTGCAGATTCTGCCTTTTTTCTTACTTCTGAAGGATCCACTCCGCTAAATGGGTGGGGCACGATGATGATTCCCGCTTCCGGCAATCCAAGCGCTTTGGCTTGAACTCGCGCAGTGGCTTCAAAAATATGGGTGCAGATCACGGCGCCCGGAATTCCACGTTTTTCAAATTGGACGATATCGTGGACACTCCACGAGGAGCAGGACCCTCAGTCGCCGCTGCCCGTGATCACGGTATCGCAGCCGTCGGCCATCTCCTCCAGCAATTCCGCTGGAATGCCTCGTAATGGCGTGGGCTTGCGCCGGCGCACCGTGACAAAACTGAAGCTCTCCCTGAGCAACTCCTCGGTACGATCGAGATAAGCGTCGAAGTTACGCTTCCCATTGTCAAGTAAGCCGATCGTTTTCCCGTTCAAGTCCGGAGGACGAGGAGCGAGTCTCAAGCGCTGCTCCGCGCCGCGGATTTTCGGACTGAGAATGGTGATCATTTGGATATCCTCCTTTGCGGGATCCGGGTAGGGGCGCACCTATGTGCGCGCCCTGGGAATTAGGGGCCGACACGGAGGTCGGCCCCTACAGAAACATCGGCAATGACGATGGACCGGCACCTGATACGCGCTCTCGGAATCAATCAAAAAACGCAATCGAGCCGTGACCTGTTAATGGCCTTCTGTCTACCATCGGAAGCTTTCGGATATCAAGCAGAGTAGGGTGGAGGTTCTCGCTGCGTGCCGGTTGCATTCTTAAGTTCTGCTTCCCTGCTCGATGCTCGATGCCATCCTCCCTGCTCCTAAAGCCGCCAAGCGTCTTCCGGTTCAGGGTTTATTGCCGCCGGATTCTCGCGATCGAATTCCCAGCGGGCCGGATTGTCCAAAATGTACTGCCGAATACGATTCAGAGACTGTTCATCGCGGATGATGTGTTCGTAATAGTTGCGCTGCCACGCAAAATCAGTTGTACCCGCCTGTCGAATCAGCCGCGCGGATAGCGCCTTATATGCGCGCACGATTTCCCCCAGCGTAGGGGCGCGATTCATCGCGCCCGGATTTATGCCGACCCTTGTCCGCCACGCCCTGGGGCGCAATGAATTGCGCCCCTACAACAATGATGCCATGGACGTGATTGGGCATGACCGCAACGGCATCTAAGTGCACCGATGGAAACCGGGCAGGCAATTCGTTCCATGCAACATTCGCGATGTGACCGGACCCGCTTAGTTGCATTTCGCCATCTGCCACAAGCCCATGTCAGAGATGGTGCCCAGGCGGTTGAACTCCGCCGAACGAACAGGTGCGGTTCCGCGTGCAGATCGTGACGAAATACGCTCCCGATTGCTTGTAATCGTATCCCTTCAGCCGAATCGACCGCCGGTGGTGTTTTTCCGGATCGTCTTTCATCGATGCTAGTTCGACCGAATACCTTAACCTTCCGCAAGCCGCTGCATTAGATCCCGCCCGGCTCGTTGAGCTTCCGAGATTATCCTCCCTTCGTCGAGCTCCGTAACCTCTCTGTTCCTCATCAGAATCCTGCCATTGACAACGACGGTCTGAACATCGCTGGACTTGGCGCAATGCACCAGCTGGCTAAAGAGATTGTTGATCGGCTGGTTGTGAGGGACCCGGGATTCTACAAGAATCAGATCCGCTCTCTTGCCCAGCTCGATCGTTCCACAAATCCGATCAAGCCCCAACGCCCGGGCGCCGCCAATCGTCGCCATCCTCAGAACCGTATAAGGGTCGATTACACCGGCATCGCGGTGATGGACCTTCTGCAGCAAAGAGGCCACTTTCATAGTCTCGAACAGATCCTGGGAATGATTGCTGGCAGCGCCGTCCGTGCCCAAAGCCACGTTGACTCCCTCCCGAAGCATCTCGATCACCGGCGCAACGCCGTCGCCAAGCATCATGTTGCTCACGGGGTTGTGGGAAACCGAAGTGCCTGTTTTGCGCAGAATCTGGATCTCCTCATTGGAGAGATGGACGCAATGCGCAAAAATACTTTTTTCTCCGGGGATGCCGTAGTCCTGTAAGTAGGCAACGACACCGGGCCGGCCGTGTTGCTCGCGGACAAAGTCCACGACCGATTGCGACTCTGCGACATGAGCGCTAATCCCTATCGAATGCCGGTCCGCAAAGCTCCTGATCTCTTTCAGAAGCTCTCCTGTAGTATTGATAGGCGGGGTGTTGGGCCCCACCATAAAAGAAATTCGCTCTTTTTCTCCATCGGCGGTGGTGTTGAAGTGATCGGCCAGCAGCCGCTCTATCAGTTGGAAAGCTTCCTCCGGCTTTTCTCTCACGCATAGCGGCACAATCTCGCCGGTGTTCATAATCGTTCGAGCGAAGACTCCCCGCAGTCCGGAGTCCCGAATGGCGCGAACGGTTTCGCCCGCGCATTCCGGGTGTGGATTGAGAAAGTTATGCTCACAGACGGTGGTGACGCCGCCCTTGATCGCCTCGAGACAGCCCAAGAGACTTCCGGCATAAAGGTGGTCAGGTTCCAGCACCTCTGCGACGCCGTAAATTCGTTTGAGCCATGGAAGCAAAGAAAGGTCCTCCCATACCGCCCGCAACAGCACCTGATATAGGTGGGTATGCGCATTGATCAGGCCGGGCAAAAGAATCTGTTGATTGGCATCGAGAACCGGCCCGGTCTCGCCGTCAGGAGCCGGCTCTCTTCCGACGTCGCTGATGATTCCGTCTTTCACTCGGACATATCCCGTTTGCACGACCTCTTTTTTTTCCGTCAAGGGAACGATGATGGCATTGGTGATTGTAAATTGATTCAATTTGCACCTCCTTAAAACGGGCCGCTCATTTTGCGACGCAGCAGCGCGCCGCCGCCTGTTCGCCGTGTGCGATCTGTGCTTTTCACGGTCGGTTCTCCGCCAGCCGTCTCACGTAATCGGCCAGGGCCAGCCGCCAATGACGCAGGGGCGGAAGGCCGATAGCTTCCGAGAGCCGGCATCGCATAGGCGTGTATCGGGGTCGTCGCGCCAGCCGCTTCGCATCCTCCTCATTGATGGCCTCAACCAGCGCTGCGATTCGCACTTCGCTGAGACCCAGAAGACGCCCGGCGTCCACGGCGAATTCGTAATACGAACAAATGCCTTCGTTCACAACGTGATAGACGCCATAGCGGCCGCGCGCCAAAATTTCCAGGACTCGCATTGAAAGATCGGCCACATAGGTTGTGCTCGCCCAGACATCGGTCACGGCACAAACTTCCTTTGCTGCAGCCAGATCCCGGGGCGCACGGCTGAGAAAATTTTCTCCTCCAACGCCATAAATCCATGAAGTCCGGATAATACTGGCGCGGGCACAGTTCTCCCTGACGGCCTCTTCGCCCGCCGCTTTGGTCCGGCCATAGACGTTGATCGGGCTGGGCCGATCTTCTGTCGTGTACGGCTCCCGCTCTGTCTTTTCCCCGTCGAACACGTAGTTCGTGCTGAAATGGAGGATTGCGGCGCCGATATCCCGCGCGCTTTCAGCCAAAGCGCGGGGACCTTCGACGTTGATCGCCTGAGCCAGATCCGGATTGCGTTCGCAATCGTCCACCGAAACGACAGCGCAGTTGATGACCAGCGCAGGTTTCTCACCGACAATACGGCGCCTCACAGCCTCTGGATGCGTAATGTCGAGGTCACGATGCTTGAGCGCCACCACCTCATGCTCGACAGCCAGGCGTCGGACCAGATGACTGCCGACAAGCCCACCCGCTCCTGTAATGACGATCTTCATGGGGTTGGATTCTGGACTCCGGCCATTCTAACAGTCGAACGTCGTTCTGCGAAGGGCAAAAGATGATGCGGCGCAGTTCGTTATCGTGGCGAATGACTCTCGATCGGACAGCCAAAGTTGACACGAGCGCGCCTTTTCGGGTAACGTTCACGGCCCGAGTGGATGGCTTTGTGAAATAAGACTCGGTTGATAGCCAGATTGAGAAAGGTTCTTCAAGCAAAGGAGGTTGGGCTATGGTGAACAGAGGTATTTTATGGGCTGCGGTCGCGCTGGCATTCGCGGTGACCGGAAGCGCGTCCGGCCAGGACAGCTTTTACAAAGGTAAGACCCTACGAATCATCGTGGCCACCTCTCCCGGCGGCGGCTATGACACTTATTCCCGCGTGATCGCGAGGCACTTCGGCCGGCACATCCCCGGCAATCCCACAGTGGCCGTCGAGAATATGCCGGGAGCAGCCCAGATGATCGGCGCCAATCACGTTTATAAGATCTCCAAGCCAGACGGCTTGACGATTGGGCACTTCATTGGCGGGCTTTTCTTGCAGCAGCTTCTGGGTAAACCAGGGATTGAGTTTGACGCCGCCAAATTTGGATATGTGGGCGTGCCCGCCCAAGACAATTACGCGCTCGGCTTATCTAAAACAGTCGGCATCACAACGATCGAGCAGTGGCTCTCGGCCAAGACTGTGGTTAAGTTTGGCGGGCTGGGCCCAGGCTCCTATACAGATGATGTTCCCAAAGTGCTCAAAGAGGCCATAGGTCTTCCCGTACAGGTCGTTGCCGGTTACAAAGGGACTGCGGATATTCGCCTGGCTTTTAATTCGGGCGAGGTGCAAGGGGTTTGTAATGCGTGGGAGTCGACGAAGGCCACCTGGAGCAAAGAGTTGGCTTCCGGCGATGTCATCCTCGTGCTTCAGAACACGCCTAAGCCGCATCTGGATTTGCCAAACCTCCCCCTGGCCATCAATTATGCCAAAACAGAAGAGGGGCGAAAGATTATCCGGGCCGTCGTTCACACGATCGGGCCGACCTCGCGTCCCTATGTTTTGCCACCGGGCACTCCGAAAGACCGCGTGGAAATACTGCGCAAGGCATTTATGGAAACGATGAAGGATCCGGAGTTTTTGGCTGACGCCAGAAAGGCGAAACTCGACGTGAATCCGCTCGACGGCGCGACGCTGGAAAAGAACGTTCGGGAAGTTTTCAATCTGGACCCGGCCCTCGTGCCTAAAACAAGGGAGATTCTCAAGTAGAGACTGCCAAGGGCATGGCGCAACGAGCATAGCCCGCATGAGTCATGCAGCGAAGAAACCCGATGCACCTTATAGCCTGAGGGGCAAGCCTTGAAGAGAGAGGGCACAGGAACGTGCAGCTTCGATGACTTCTTCGGTGCTCGGCTGTCTGTCTCATCGCGCCACCGGCGTTGGCTCCGGATCGGAAGTTTGAAGACCGCCTCAAGCAAAGGCCTATTGCCCTCGACCGAAAAGGCTTGCCCCTCAGCACTGCATAGCCGTGAATAATGCGGCATGGCGCCATGCCGTCTGGGCCTTGGCTGTCGAAGGGCGCCGGCCGTGAAGGACCCACCTTAGAACAAATTATCGAGCCCCAGTGCAACCGCTCCCCGGGCCCAAAAAAACAGAGCGGCCACGACTGAGGAGCCGTCACAATATTGTTTTCGTCGAGCGTTTTTTTGGCGGCCGCAGGCAGAGACTCAAGAGCGCTGACGCCAGCAAGGCGCAGGCAAAGAGCGCGAAAGAAACGTAATAGCTTCGGGTCATGTCGAAAAGGAAACCAAAAAAAGGCGGGCCGCAAGCGGCAAGAAAGTTAGTGAGGAGGAGGCCCAAGCCACGCACCGCTCCCAGGGAAAGCCGCCCGAAGTAGTTAGCCCAAAGAACGTCCTGCAGCACCATCGTCCCGCCGAGACCGATTCCGTAGAGAAAAAATCCCAGATATAGAAACGCCAGGTCGCCCGCTGTGATCGCGAGCGAGAGGCCGACCGCCTGAATCAGGAATTTCAGCATGGTTACTTTGGGAAGGCCGACGCGCTCTGAAACGAAGCCCCAAACGAGTGGTGATGACATCTGCATCAGCGCGATCACACTCATGACGGTAGCGGCCACAATCGGCGAATGGCCGATGTCGATCACGTAAGGAAATACGTGCAGGTTTAAGCCGGTGACTCCAATGCTTGAGACGCCGAACGTTAGAACGATAAACCAGAAGGCGGGCGTTCTAACCGCCTCTCTGCGGCTCCAGGCCACCTCGGGCGCGGCCCGAATCGCGGATGCCGGGCGTTTGTTCTTCTCCGCGCCGATAGTCTCCGGGAATGAGCCCGGCGCCCCATCCGGATGGAGTCCCAGATCCTCAGGCCGCCTGCGCATGAAGAAGAAAGCGGGGCCGATGACCAGCGCGAAAGTAATTATACCGAAGGTGGCCCAGGTCAAACGCCAGCCGAGCCAAACCAGCAGCGCGGCCGCAATCACCGGCATGCCGGCTTTGGCAAAGCCGATTCCCATTGCGGAAAACGCGATGGCTCTACCGCGTTGCCGAATAAACCAGCGGGAGATCGTCACGTTAACGACCATATAACCCATGAACGAGTCTCCCAGTGTCACCACGCTCCATCGAACCAGCGCGAATTGCCAGAATTCGTGGACTTGACTCAATAGAAGATATCCCGTCCCCGCAACCAAGGCCCCGATCGCCATGAGCCAGCGGGGACCGTATCGGTCGACCAGAGATCCGATCACTGGAGCCAAACCGGCGTGGAGCAGGGTTTCGCCGGAGCGGAGCAACGAGTAGACCCCCCGGGAGACCCCCATCTCTTGAGTGAGCGGCTTGAGAAAAACACTCAGCGTGCTTGCCAGGGAGAAAGCGGAAGCAACATTGGCGAGGAAACCTACGGCAACGATATACCAGCCGTAGAAAAAACGGCTTTTGCGCAGCCCGTACCCGGCGCCACCCTTCTCTTCCACGTTTAATCTTTAACAAGCTTCGCTCAGGCGGCGCAACTCCCGATCGCGATCGACAGCACTCAGCGTTTCATAAATACTTTACTTTTTTCGCCAGCTTCCCTGCGGGTCCTGAATCATCCAACCGGATCTCGCCTGCTCGATCCAACTTTTGGCGAAGATCTTCTTGATGTCCGCAACTCTCTCGACGGGGAAATTGTTCGCTCTCGCGATTTCCGCGTAAAGCGCCTCGCGATCTCGATTTTCCGCCTCGACGAGCTGTTGAACTTCCGCGCGCTCTTTAAGGCTCAGGCCTTCCGTTGTCCGGACAACCAGGAGACCGTCGCGGCCGATCCCGACGTTTCCCTTATCCATAAAAGGTTTGATCGATTCGCTGCGCGTCCTTATGGAATCTTTCAATGCCCGAATCGCGGGATTCGAGATATTGATGTCAGGTTCCTGAGCGGCAAAGGCCTCCGCTGCAAACCCGGCAAAAGCATAAGCGTTTCGGGTAAGAAAACTGCCGCTTTTGGGGATCGCTTCCGGTCTCTCCTTGACGCCTCCCTTTGGTTGTTCTCCCCAGGTTTCTTCCACGATTCTGTCCGCCGCGCGCTGGACTGCAGCCGCGGGGAAATAGATGTTTACCGTGACACAGGCAGTTAAAAACACCGCCAGCGAAGGAAAAAATTTCTTAACCATGAGTCCCTCCCCGGGAAATCTCCGACGACTTAGAGCTGCCGGTTTTCTGAATTCTTTCGAGCCGCCGCAGGAGTTCGCTGAAGCCAATCTCTTGCGTATGACTGATGATGTTCACTGTGGGCGGGAGGAAACTCCCGACCACAAGGTATTCTTTCCCTTCTTTGCTTTCGATGCCCCGCAACAGGAGCTTATCGTTTTTGAGCGCCGCTTTAAAGCCGAGCTTGCTGTAACGAAAAGACTCGAAGAGTCCCGCAATCCCGCCATAGATGAACCCGGCCTCGTTCCCTGAGCTGAGGACCGTGATCTTGTTCAGCGCCTCCACGCTGATCCACTGGCTGACGCCGGGCCTATCAACGCTTCGGATATCCGCTTTGAATTGGGCCGGCTGCCCGTGTGAGATTACGAGACCTTCGATGCTCCCCGCCAGAACTCCCGAGATGCGGCCGAATTCAAACGTTTCGGAGGCCTGCGCGAGATCAAGATTTTCGAGCCGGGCATTCATTCCTATAGCGCGCACAGGCAAAAAGGGCTTCTCTACTGTCATCCCTTGGATGGTGATCTGGCCTCCGAACACGTCCAGCGTGATGACACCATCGCTTCTCAGGGAATCGCCGGCCCAGTGAACTTTGGGGATCGAGCCTGAAAGAGTGCCGCCGAAGCGGTGCCATCCAAAGCTTTGAGTAAGGTCGGCCAGCCGGAGACCGTCAAGTTTTAGCGAGAACGATACATCTTTGGGAGCGGCGATGACATCTTTCCACGCGAGATCCTCGACGACACACGTGCCGCCAAACAGAGAAATGCGTATCGGTTTCGGAAATCGCAGCGAATTGTTCCAGAGAGAAAGGCCGGCACGGACCTCCGGAACCGCGGTCGATGCGGTCTTGACTTCCTGGACCAGGAGCGTGCCGAGAAGCGGCGATTCGCCGGTCACTTTGGCCGCCTCGGGAAAGCGGATTTCCAAGGGAAGGTCCAATGTCATGGGACCCACGCGCCAGCGGCCCGACCTTTCCCGGATCTCGCTCTGCTCCACCCGCAGCCTGCCTCTTACAGCAAAAGCGTCGATCGTGCCTTGAACGCGCGCGTCCATCCTCGTTTTTCCGGCCATCCCGATTTGCCCCAGGATGGGATAAGTCATCTTGAATGTGTCGCGAACAAAGAAGTCATAAAAACCGGCGTGCCGAAGATCGTCGGTGCGGATGTCGAGATTGAAGGCGGGTCCGGCCAGGATGTGATCGACTGACCCTCTGATTCCAAGCCGCCCGATCGACGCAAGCGATATAAGAGAGCGACCGATGTTCAGTCTGTTCGCTTTTCTCTGATAACTCCCCTCGAACTCGACCGACGGCTTCTCCTGTGCAAAATCGCCGAAGAACTTATTCCAGAGAAGCTCGAGGCGCTCTATCTGCGCGTTGCCCGCGAATGACGCTTCGCCGTTCCGGTCATGGTAAGAAAGGCGGCCTTTGGCGGCCAAATTCTCACCGACTTTCGATCCTTCCCGATTGGAGAACCGAGCTCCCTTGACGCTAAAATCCGCACCTGCTTGCAGCGGTTCTAAGCCCTCCTTTATCGCATCGCCCGCCAGGATCGCTTCGGCCACCTTCCATTGCACTGCGCCTTTCCGCCCCCAGGTCACGTCCCTTCCTTGAACTCGTGCGGCTTTGGCGTGAAATGAAGAGCGGGTCCATCGAATGGGGAGCTTCAAGGACAGGTCAGAGACCATTAATTCTCCACCTTCGAGCTTAATCCGGTCACTCCACACCGTTCCGGTAACGACTGGATCACCGGCGCTCCCCGTGACGTCTAAATCGGCGGCTATTTTTCCGCTATAGGAAAACCGATCGAGCGCTTTCGGCACTATGGATTTGAGCGAATCGAGCGCCACATTGCGGACCCGGATTGTCGCGGCCAGGGCCGGCGGCTTATTCGCTAAAGCAAAACGGCCTCCTCCCTCCACCATGCCCAGATCTGAAGTAAGCCTTACTTCCTGAAACGTGAACTCTCTTTGCGAAGCCGAGTAGCGACCTCTCAGCGTCGCCGTCACGGGACTCGGCGGGAGAGAAAACTCCGGGAAAAGGAGTTTAATGGGGAAATGAGCCGCGCTCAGATTCAATGAGAGCAGCGCATTTTCGATTTTGGGGTCGATCTCGATCACAGAGCTGAGTTGCCCGTTGATTTCTTCCTGGCCCAACCGGAATTCGCTGGCCGTGGCCGAGCCTCTGACTTCATAATTACTCTTCTCGTTTATGCCGAGTCGGAAGCGACCCTGGAGCACGGTCTTTTCCTGGAGCGGCTTACGCGAGAGCCCCGCGGCGGGCTTGTCAACTCGCTGGTCAAGTCGGATTTCCATCTGCTTCTCCTCGGGACCTCCCGAGATTTCAACTGCGGCATGTCCATTCAATCCCGGCAAATAGGCGCGAAGTTTAAGCCCTGTTTGGCCCCCGAGATTCACATTCCTCGCGCTCAAAAAAATTGCGCGCAGCGCGATCGGCGCGCCATAACCCGTCTGTAGGACGAATTCGCCATCTTCAATATTCAAGCCGCCGATCGCCAATTTCGGTGACGTTTTCCCGCCGTTTTTGAAAACGTCCTCGAGGGAAAGGCGAAACACGGGATTTTCGAGAGAAAGGCGGTGGATCCTTCCATAGAGGAGATCGAGAGGGAGAAAAAAACAGACGACTCTTCTTCCCGCAAATAGAACCTGCTCATTCCTCGAAACGAAGACGCCGGAAGCGACCCAAGCCAGCCAGGGTGTTAGCCGGATGCGATCGATCCGCACGTCGTAGCCCGTCTTCTCGCTCAGCGTCGATTGAATCCGGCTACGAAAACTCTCGGAGCGCGCTACAGAATGAAGAGCACCGTAGCCCAGGAAAAAAAAGGCGATAAGCAGCGCTCCGCCAACTGTCAGTCGTTTTTTCAAGGCAGTCACTGGTCAGGATGGAATGCGGCCCGGAAGCTAAGCTTGACCACCGCTTCGAAGCATCCGCATCAAACGGGTGATTTTGGAGCCGACGCAAGAATGGCGGGCATAGGAAGTTCGATGATGCCGGCCTTTTCATACGCGCGCGCCGCGTGGGTGATGGCCAGTCGAATGGCGGCGCCGGCCTCAGCGGTTTGCTCGCGCAGCAGCCCGGCGGTCCGCACTGTGCCTCCCCGCATAGCTTCGAACAGCGCGCCGGCGGAAGGAAGCCGCCATATTTGCGCAACCTTCACCACCCGAGGATCGCTGAAACCTGCATTGAGCAGCGACCGGATGCACTCGTCCGGCTCACTGAAGCGGAAAAACGGAGGCCCTTGGGGCAAAGCCACATTCATTTTGCCATAAGTCTCAATCGCGCGGAGCGTGATCGCGAATGCAACAGCCTCTTCCGGTTTTGCCCACACGGTAAAGCCCACCCGTCCTCCGGGCCGGAGCACCCGGTGCGCCTCGGCCAGGGCCTGCTCCGGGTGTGCCAAATGAAGCATTCCAAAATTCATAACGACTGCATCAAAGCTCTCCTCGGAAAATGACAAGGCTTCGGCGTCACCTACGCGAAATTCAACGCTCGGAAATTTTTTTCTCCCTTCAGCCACCATCGGCGCGGAGAAATCAATGCCGATAACGGCGGCGCCGCGCCTTCCCGCCGCCGCGGCGACATACCCGGGCCCCGTCGCCACATCCAGCAGCCGCACACCATGCCGTGCGCCCACGCTATCCAGAAGCGGCTCGACAGCCTGGGTCGTAAGATGACCGAAAGAAGTGTCGTACTCGTTGACGACATTTTCCCAACCGCTGCGCTCGAACTGCCGAAAAGCGCTTCTCTCAACGGATGAAGGATCGGCCATGGAGTCAGGTCCTTCCCCTCAATCAAAGATGCAGCATAAAAACGGATGCAAAATTATCTTCATCAGTCTACTTGACCAGCCTTCAAGTACAAGAGCGGAATCGGTTGTCAGACAGACTTTGTGTCCGATCAAATGGATGTTACAATGAATTGGACGCGACGTCGTCTCCCTCTCAGCGTGAAGATTCCGATGGAGATCACAGGGCAGTCAAAAACAAAGAACTGTCGCAGGAGGTCCTGACGTGTTTCCATATCGCGACGAAAACGAGACGCAGCGCCCAGCAATCGTCACCGGCGTCATTATTGGCCTGAATGTCATCGCCTGGCTCCTCGTACAGGGCGCCGGCTCCACGCTCTCCCTTGCGAAGTCGGTCTGCGAGCTCGGACTGATACCCGCGGAGCTCACGGGCTTGCTTCCGTCCGGTACGCGATTCCCGATGGGTGAAGGTCTGGTTTGCGCCACGGATCCCGGTCGTCAGGTCTCCCACCTCTTCACTTCGATGTTTCTCCACGGATCGTGGATGCATCTGCTGGGGAATATGTGGTTTCTATGGATCTTCGGCAATAACATCGAGGACTCCATGGGCCGCCTGCGTTTCATCGCCTTCTATTTATTGTCCGGTCTCGCCGCCGCGTTTTTGCAAGTGATTACGAGCCCCGACTCGGTTATTCCCATGGTCGGCGCTTCAGGCGCCATCAGCGGAGTCATGGGCGGCTACCTTGTGCTCTATCCGCGCGTTCGCGTTTACGCTGTTGTGCCGCTCGGCTTTTTTCTGACTTCTGTCGCCTTGCCCGCCTGGATGATGCTGGCTTACTGGTTTCTGATCCAATTTGTGAGCGGCCTCGTCGCTTTCGGCAGTGAGGTTGGCGGCGGCGTCGCCTTCTGGGCGCATATTGGCGGGTTCGTGGCCGGCGTCGTACTGGTCAAGCTCTTCACGCGCCCGGACTACGTGGCGGCCCACCGGGCACATCACTGGCAACCACGCCGGGCCATCAGAGGCTAAGCCGGCGACTGTTTACCGCTTAAACTCGCTCCTGTTTCCGGCAGCGGTTGCGGCCGGGCAGTCGCTTCCACCGAAACGTGTCCCAGACTGGAAGGTTTTTCCCCTTCGGAACCAGACCTTTCGACAGAGAGCCGGGATAGGCTTGACAGCAGAGGCGGCTACCGAATACATAGAAGTCCGGGTGAAATAACATGGCTTACTATAGAAACGTCCGAGAATACCTTCAGGCGCTAGAAGCTGCCGGGAAACTGATCCGGATTACACAGCCCATCAACAAGGACACGGAGCTGCATCCTTTGGTGAGGCTGCAGTTCCGAGGACTTCCAGAGGAGCAGCGAAAGGCCTTCCTGTTCGAGAACGTCCATGACGTTCACGGCCGGAACTTCGACATGCCGGTCGCCGTGGCCTGCTATGCCGGCACGCTCGACATATACGCGCTTGGAATGCAGTGCAGGAGGGAGGAAATCTTCCAGAAATGGACCCATGCCCAATCGCACCCCATCGAGCCGGTTGAAATCGGATCAGGACCGTGCCAGGAGCGCCTGATCAGCGGAAGTGAGCTCAAAGAGAGAGGCCTGGATCTCATCCCGGTTCCCATCTCCACTCCCGGCTTTGACAACGGACCCTACACGACCTCTTCGCATTTCGTGACGCGCGACCCGGAAAACGGGCAATTCAACATGGGAAACTATCGGGGCCAGATCAAAGCCCCGGATCGCATCGGCTGCTTCGCGGGTAATTTTGCCGGCTTGCGGATGCACTGGAACAAGTGCCGCAGCCGCAAGCAGCCTCTCGAGGTGGCGGTCGTTATCGGCGTTCCTCCCAACGTCTCGTACGCCGCGACGGCGCGAATCCCGCTGGAAACCAACGAGTACGCCGTTGCCGGAGGCATCTCCGGCGAGTCTGTCGAGCTGGTCCGATGCAAGAGCGTGAATCTTCTCGTGCCCGCTCAGTCGGAGATCGTGATCGAAGGGATTATGCCGACGGATCAGAGCGAGTGGGAAGGTCCTTTCGGCGAATTTCCCGGATATATGGCGAGCGAGGATCTCGGATTCTTTGTCAACGTTTCGTGCATCACGATGCGAAAAAACCCCATCTACGTTTCCTTCCTGAGCCAGTTCCCTCCCAGTGAGAGCAGCAAAATTCGCGGCGTTGCGATGGAAGGAGTCATACGGCAGCGGCTTCTGGCTGCAGGTCTCGATAACGTCCTCGACGTAGCGTGTCACGAAAGCAGTGGTAGTTGGGGATATCTGGTCGTGAAGATCAAAAAGCGCTCAGAGGAGGACTTCGACAAGATCATCGGGGCGTTAAGATTGGGGGCTGACGTCGGAAAGGTGCTGGTCGTTGTTGACGAAGACATCGATGCGCGGGACGCGGATTCGGTGAATTGGGCGCTATCGTTTCGTATGCAGCCGCACCGGGACGCCAAAACAGTAGAAAGTCGCACCATGGGTCTGGATCCCTCAGTCGTGCCGCCCGAGGAGTGGACAGGTACCCGGGGGGCATTGGTCAAAAAAAGCCGCTCGTCCGTCATTTGCATCGATGCGACGCTGCCCTGGCCCTACAAGCCGACCTCCTTACCCAAGCGCGAGTTTATGGAAAAAGCTCTGGAGATCTGGAACAGACTGGAACTCCCACCGCTTCACCTGAAGAGTCCGTGGTATGGTTACGAGCTCGGCCATTGGTCGGAGCGCAACCGCGCGGAAGCGAAACTGGCGCTCGAAGGGAAACATTTTGAGATCGGCGAGCGCGCCGCCAAAGAGCGATCCGCTGTGCAAGAAACCGACTGAATACCCGCAGGTCGGAATATTCAACCGACCGCCTACTGGTTCTCCAATTCCCGGGCCAGGAAGTCCGCGGTAAGCGGCCAGACAAGCGATGCCAGATGAGGGTCGTAACAGTCTCCATCTGCCAGGGCAAATCCGTGCCCGGCGTGCGGCAAGAAGTGCCATTCCAGCCGTTGTCCGTTTTCGATCAGGCTTTTCCACAACCGCTCCTGAATGTGAATCGGGGCAACTCGATCCTCACCTCCGTAATAGATGAGTGACGGAGATTTGAACCCCCGCGCCGCATCGCAGGGATGGCGCGGGCGAAGTTCGCTCGGCTGTTCGTCACGCACCGATGGGTAATAACCGACAAACGCCTTCACCGATGGCTCGGCCGACACGAAATGGATCGCAATGCGCCCACCCATACAAAAGCCGATGACGCCTGCGTGTCCGGGATCGATATCGCTTCTGCCGCAAAGATAACTCCAGCCTCGATGGATCACCTCAACGAACTGCGCGTCGGTTGTCCTGGCCTGTACCTCAGAGCCCGTATGGGCATGATATGGCGCCGGACAACCCAGTAGACCGTAGAGATCGGGCACCACCGTCGTGTATCCAAGCTCGGCAAGATTGCAGGCAAAACTTTTGAGATGACCTGTTATGCCGTAGTGATGGTGGACAATGAGGAGTCCGGGTCCGCGCCCGTCTCGTTTCGGATGCGCTATATACCCGGGGATGCCATCCTTCTCGGTGGCAAGCTCGCGGTTAACGACTTTCATGGCTTTTTCCTCCTGTCGCCGGTCTCTTTGCGCCCCACACTGGCGGCAGGCTTAAAGTTTGAAAGGCTGCCCCGGGCAAACGCACTTAGAAGCGGCTTAGGCCATGCCGCCGGCGCTGAACAAACGCTTAGCGCTATATCTCTCTCTTATTCTTGCGCCTCGAAGGCCGCTGCTTGCCCGTGGACCGCGCGATCTCTATTTCAGCGTTTTCTTCAAGATCCGGATGGCATTGTCCGCATCCGCAGCGCTGTCGAAACCGAAATAAGTTACGGCGCGCCGGCCAAGCGCCGCAGCGGAAACGCCGCGCAAATTGATACCGGCATCGGCGAGCGCATGGGTCATTTTCATACCCAGTCCCGCGCGATCGGGGCCCTCGACACGCACCGAATGCAGGGTGTCGGTCGTAGCCAGGCCTGCAGCCTGGGCAGCCTTCTTCTCTTTGGCCCCTTTGACTGGAGTGACGAAGACAACGCCCGTGCCAGGCTTCTCGGGAGAGCGGCGTGAAACGAGAAACTCGAGATTCCCGCCGGCCTCACTCAGGGCCGTCAATTTCTCAGCGAGTCCGCCTGGACGATCAGCGATCTCTCCCGCCCACACGTCGACTTTTTTAATCGTATACGCCATACTCGCACCTCCTTTTAGCAGCCTGAACTATATAACCTGAGCGGCTTTTATACCGCGCCAAAGAGACTGTCAAGCCGTGGCGAACGGTCGTAACCGCCAATACGGATCCGAAAACCCGGCCCAATCGATTGCACGTCGCGGCCCGGTCTACTAGAATGTACTGATGCTGTTGGGCTCGCGGCCTAAAAGAAGCGCCTGAACCATGGGCAAAAGGCTATCTCTCACCTTGGCTCTTTTCGCCACCCTCGTATCTTGCTCCGGGTCGTTTGCCACAGAATTTCCCGTTCTCAAAGAGACGATCAATGACTTTGCGGGGATGATGCCGGAAACCAGCGCGCATGATCTCGAAGAGCGCCTCAAAAATTTCCGCAAGCAGACCGGTCACATCATTGTCGTTGTTACGGTGCGAACCCTCGAAGAGGAGGATATCGAAAGCTTCAGCCGCAAAGCCTTCCAGAGCCTGCAGCTACCGGAGACAGAGTTGAAGAAATCTGTCCTTCTTCTTGTCGCGCTTAAGGATCGAAAAGTCACCGTTCAAACCGGGTCTGAGATGCGAGATCTGTTTCCAGAGCCTGCATCCAGCCAGAAACTCCAGGCCCAGGTGGGACTCTATTTTGACGGGATGAGACGCGACTTGGGACTTTACGCGGGTGTCAACTACATTTTTCAGGTCGTCAAAGGCGAGGTTCATGTCGACAGCATAACGGACCTGGAAAAGCTCGAGGAAGCGTCGATTAAAGGCGGCGGCGCGGGAGCTATTCTCGCGGTGTTCCTGGCACCTTTTTTGGCGTTTATGGTCGGCGCGTTGTGGGGCATCTACGCGACAAAACTTGGTCTTGAGCGCGGACTACGCCTTTTTATGGGCGGGATTCTGGGTGGTGGAACGGCGAAATCTGTGGCGATTTTGATGGCCTTCGTTAGTAGCTACAGCGCCGGTTTGTGGTATTTCATCCTCGCCATCAGCATTCCTCTGGGTGTCTTCGGCAGCCTGACGGAATTTTGGATGTCAGGGGAATGGAGCGGCATCCCGCGGGTGAAAGACCCCATAAAACGGAAGCCTGAAGACAATATGGGGATATAAGCCGCATTATTCATGCACCGAGGAATAATGCGGCCTATCACACCGCTGCGGCGGTATCGTGCGCATTTCACATCCAGGCGACTTGCCTGGATTAACGGTAGCGCAAGTCGCGCTCGCGGTCGCCGCGCTCGCGCAACGACCAGGCTCGTGTTTCGCGCGCGCAGAACCGCCGATCCGCATCGACCGGCCGGCGCGTGCCTTCAAGATTCACGATGACGTGGAAACAATGTTCTCTGCCACGGAACCGATATCCCTCGACGGGGGGTAACTCAACCTCATTTGTTCCTGGTCGGAGAAAATAGCGCCGTGGTTGACTTGCCGGATCATTGTCACGATCACGGATCTCGATCTCGGTCTCACAGGCGCGGTCAGAATCTAAGCGCACCGTCGCCCTCCAGACGCGAATCCGCTGCCCGTCGATAATAGGGTCTGGAGCCATATCAAGATCGTGAATCGTCAGGCGATCGCCCCTGCGACAAGGGCCGCGCCGCGATTCAGCGGCGTTCACCTCCCCCGCCAGACCCATAAGTAGCGCCAACAGTCCTATCAGCAGAGTTGTTTTGAGCCAATGCATAAAAAAAATGACCTCCTTCTGGCACTCGTAAGCTACACGTCGATGCTTCGGCCACACCTGCCCTTGTGCGAGGAGATTCTTCCCCGCTTTTGGACGGTTTGGCTGTACTTACCAGCTTTCTTTGCTTTAGACGAGCGAGAAGGGAAAAAGGACTAAAGGAGAGCCAGGAGACACCAGGGTGGCTCCGCGCGCCAGGATCGCCAACTCTGTGATTGAGTCAGATAAGTCCGTTTATGACGATCCCTTCGAATCGCGGCGCGCAGGGGGTCCTGCTGCTTCGAGTTGGCCGATCTCCCTCTTAACGGCTTGCTGGTGCTTCTTCTGGATTTCGGCGATCAGTGTCTCGCAGTCGATGTCCTTGCCAAGCGCGAGGTCCCTCGGCTGGATGATGCTGGTACCCAGCAATAACAAGACATTCACGATTTTTTTAAGGAGCGACTCGGTCCCGATCTAGATCGGATCGGGAAAAACCGAAACGTCTTTGAAGCGCCCGCCTACCCGGACAAAGGAACGGAGGCTGAACGGACTGAAATCTTTCGGCATGGGTGTTAAGATAACGTTTAACTTCTCTTCTTTGAGATCGACCTTTCCGTCGCCAAAAATCACCGTGTCGGTGGTATCAAGAACAAGTGTTTGCACGCCCATCTGTCCGTCTTTGCCCTCGAGATTGAAAACCGCACAGTTGATCGGGATGGATTTGTCGCCACGGACCACGACGCCAAGCGACTGGGCAACGTCGAGACCGGCCAGTTCGACCAGCAGCCCGCTAATCTGACCGCCTGACATCGTCGCCAGGATAGTGCCGGACGCAGTTCCCATCAGCTCTCGAAACGAGTTCCCGGTTCCGGAAATAGCTATTCGTCCTCCTATGGGACCGAGGCTTTTTTGGGCGAAAGAGCTATCGCCCAGAAACCGTTTTAAGTCGAGTTTCCGCAGCCGCACATCGGCTTTGACCTTTGAGGGACGCTTTGAGCCGTCGAATGTGCTGTAGATTTCGACCCGGCCATTGGCTACCCCGAAGGAAGCCGGCTCGAAGCGCAGGACGCCATCCTTCAAGGTCAACTTCGCATCAAGATTATCGATCGGGAGCTTCGGGGCGAGAATACGTTTGGCACGCAACCGGACGTCTGCGTCCATGGCGTTTAGGCGCTCCAGGTCATACTCCTGGTCGGGAAAGATTCGGTCGCTTTTCTTTTCGGCTAGCGCTTTCTTTTTTTGCTCTTCTGAAACAGTCTCCTTCGGATCGGGGGTTCCTCCGATAAAGCCGGCCAGGTCATCGAAATCGAGCAGGGTGGAAACGAGATCAGCCTTCATGACGTTGCGTTTCGGCCGAGTGTCAACGTGGATATCCCCGGCCAGGTTGCTGTCTCCGACGTTTCCGGAGAAACCTTTGAATGACCAGACCCCGCCCTCTTGCTTTAACTGGCCTCTGAGTCTGTATGGAGGGGTCGACGGAAAAACGACGCGGATGAGGGGAAACAGGTTCGCCATATCCGCGCCCTGGATGTCAAGCTTAACGTCTTCCCCTTTCATCTCTAGTGGTTCGATCAGGTTGCCATCGACTTTCGCTTTAACGTCCCCGGCACTGAGGTCGATCTCCAGAGGGTAAGGCTCCTTGGCACTCCTCAGGTTTTGGTAAGAACCGCCCTTCAAAGAAAGAGTCAACGGCTGCTTCTGATATTGACCTCGCGCCTTGAGCTCGACCGGCGCTTCCCAAAAGCCTCCGGCTTCCGCGGCCGCGAGCTTCAACTCAAACCGGGCGCCGGTTTCCTCATTCGTAAACAGTAATTCGCTGTCCTCTATGACGAGTTTTTCGACAACGGGGAACTCGGTTCGATCTTTCGGCGCGGCCGGTTCGATTGCGCCGGGAGCCCCGCGAAATTCCCAGTTGGCCTCTCCCTCAGCGTTTTTCTCGAGTATTACTTTGGCTTGAGAGATCGTTACAGTAGGAAGAACAAGACGGAACTTGAGCAGTTGCCAGAGGTCCAGCTCTACATCTAGAACGGCCAATTCAGCCATTTGTGGGTGCTTGCTCCAGGACGCGTTCTGAAACTGGATTTCGCTTGCGGTGAGTTTTGAGACCCACCCAAGGTCTACCTGCAAGTCGCCATTGATAACGAGCTCGCGTCCCGTGGCTTTGCTGACCGCTGCGGAAGCGTAACCCTTGAATCGATTCCAATCCAAAGTCCAAAGAAAGACCCCGGCCGCAATGATAATCACGGCAAAAATAGAAGTTACCCAGATCAAAACGCGACGTTTCCGCCTGCTCATGCACTCTGTTGACGCAAGACTCATACCTGAAGTTGACTGCAATACGATTCGTGTGTGGAAGCCGGTGGCGCAAACTCCGGGTGAACGGAAGCGATGCTTATTCGCTCGCCAGTTTCCGAAAAAGGTCGAATCTCTTTCGGGTAAAAACCGGATTGACGGTTGAGCAACAAGCGGGCTTCCGGGCAGGGAAGCGCCGGCCATCGAAGGTCAACTCCTCCGAATGCGGCGGCGTCCCCCTACACCTGGCGCTGGGAATCTCCTGGCCCGGAGGAAATGCTCATCATCATTAACGAGCAGTCTTGACGATGAAAGCGGTGACCGAAGGGGCAGGCCCCCGGGAGGTCGCAGGCGTAGAACCGTGCAGGTGCCGGCAGGTGATTTCTCCGTTGCTGGCCGATTACCGGTCGCGCAAAACCTTTTCTAGCGGGCCGTTTTCACGGAACGGTCCAGGCCAGCCCAGATACTCTTTGAATTCCGGGCGTTTTTTCATCAAGTCCCTGACCACGTTTTCGATCCCTTTATCCCGCACGAAAGGAGCGGGCTTGAAAAGGCGCGCATAGGCCGCAACCGACTTTTGGACAATCGTCGGATCTTTTTCCCGCAGCCATTTGGAGAAAGACTTCTCGGCGAACGGGTGATTCTTTTTGATTAAGTAAATACCCGCGACGTACGCCCTGAGGAAATCCTCAACCGTCTTTGGTTCTGCTCTAATAAAGGCCCGGCTACTGGTAACGCATGACGACGGATAGACGAGATCCGTCTTGCTGAGATCGACGAGCACCGGCCAACCCCGCTGCAAAAAAGGAATCGCCTAGCGAGTGGTTAGAGCCGCGGCGGCGATGCGCCCACTATCCAATGCAGCCACCATTTCCGTACCGGAGCCTAATTGCAAAACCATGAGATCACGGTCCGGGTCGAGGCCGACATACTTGAGCGCGGCCCGAAGATAGAAATGCGTGGTCGATCCGTAGCGGGTCACGGCGCTTGCCTGACCTTTAAGTTCCATCGCTGACTTGATTTCAGGTCGTGTGATTAAGTACACAGGATCCGCGTCGACGGGACAGGCGAGCAAAACGACGTCGCCTCCGGCCGCGCGCGCAGCCACGACCGATTCCGCCCCCACTCCCGAAAAGGGGAGATCACCGGTTATGATCGCTAACGTAATCAGCGAGCCACCTCGTATTTGGACCGGCTCGACGTTCAGGCCGTACTGGACGAAAAAGCCGGCATCCTTTGCAACCCATACCGGAAGATGGGAAGGCGAGGCCGTGGTTCCGTAGTGAATGCGCCTGAGCTCCTGCGCGGATGCCCGCCGGTTCGGCACAAGCAGCGCAACAGATATGAAGACCAGAATTTGTAACTTGAACCAGATCATAAAGGCGACGCCCTCCGGCGGCGCCGGGTCTGAGAGAGATCTCAGCGTCTCAAGAATTTTTTTTCAATGGTATGTCGCCCAATTCGGAACTAGGCATACTTTGCAAGAAACAGAGCCAGTTTGATGGCTCCGCTGACCAGGGCTTGAGTCGTCGCCGCCTGATCGATCTCTGCGCGAATGCGATGCATTTCGGCGACGTCTTCATCCGTTGCCAAGATGCCCTGTTTGAGCAGATTTAAACGGGCCGTGCTGTAGCGATCATAAGCGTTATCGACCTGGGGCTTTAGCGCCGTCATTCTGGCCAAATCCGCCTCCTGAATCGCCCGGCGATACGCTTTATCCAACGCAAATGCCGCTTCTTTCGCGTCTTCCAGAACGATTTCATCATTGTCAAGCATCTGGTCTTCTCCATGAGTTAACGGATATCACCTGTCCTCGGATCAACTGATGATCTTCATTTCACTCGCGCGGTGTTGATCTCTGAAAGCGCCGCCTCGGCAAAATTTCTGAGAGTTTCATCCTCCCGCATCATCTTCATCAGGGTGTCGCTTTCGGCTTTGAGCCCCGCAACGTCCAGACCAGGGATTGCTCCCGCGATGTTGAAGGCAAACGACAAACCTTCGGCAATATCGTCCATGCTCAACTTATCGTAATCGAGTAAAAGCTTGCGCAGCTCCGCGCCAAGCCTTGCGGCCTTGACCGCCTGCTCAATACCGTTTCGAGTGATTTCCTCCTCCGCAGCTCGAACCTCTCGAAGTCGTCGCTCGAGCTCCAGTAACTTGAGGTCGGTGATTGGGGTAAAAGGCTTTGTATCACGCACTCTTTCCAATTCCTCAGCGATGGCCGCTCGCTCCCGAATAAACTCAGCCGGCTTTTCCTGAATGGATACGGCAAACGCGGTCATCTGGGCGGTCAGCTTATCAAGGACCGGAATGGTCTCGCGTACGGCCGATCTCGCAAACCACGAACCTTTGTCAAGAGAGGCAAATGTGGCCGCGAACGTGGTGTATTGCTGGCGCAACTTCTGGAGAAATGCTTGCCATTGCGCCTCGCTTTTTGGCGCGCCGGCCTTCAACGGATCAATGATCAGTCGCAACATCTGAAGGTCTATCGGGCCTGTGGACTTTTTTACGCCCTCGACGAATAACTGCGAAGCCTTCTCGGGCGGGAGAGGGGCTGCCTCGGTTTCCTTTCGCCTCAGTTCATCTATCTTATCGATTGCGGCTACAGATTCCGCCCCGAACTGGGCGGCGCCTACTTGAATCAATTTGGCTTTTTGAGCACATCCGCTAATGATGATCGTCGCAGCCAGGAGAACCTCTGCAAACCAAACGTATCTGGCTGCTGATCTGAGAACCTTCATGTTAAAGCCTCCGAAAAAAGAGACAAAAGGATTCAGGATCTACGGCGACTTCGGCGCCGCGATGATGCCTTTTAGATTTTCAATCCTCTCCTGGCCGCTCGGATGGCTGCTCAAAAAAGGTAAAAGCGTGCCGCCCGATGCTTTCAGGATCTTCTCATGCATCCGGACGGCTGCGTAGGGATTAAAATTGCTTTCCACCATATAACTGACGCCTAAAGCGTCGGCCTCCCTTTCCTGATCGCGGCTGTACGAGGCCTCGATTAGCTGGATGCTGAGACCCGCAATAGTGCCTGCTGCAGGCACACCCGCAGCCTGCAATCCAATAGCCGCCAGTGTCCCTATGGCATCGAAGGTCTTAGTCCTGGTATTGCTTGCATCACCATGGCCTTTGGCGAGGTGAGCGGCCTCATGGCCAAGAATGGCCGCAAACTCGTCGATATCATCCCCTAAAAGTTTGACCATCGCGAGGTTGATCGCGATGACTTGCCGCTGTTCGATGCGCCCAGCGAAAGCGTTGGGATCGTCTCCATTAACGACCACGAGCTCAGCCTGAACGCCCGCCGCCCTCGTAATGCGAAAGTGTGCGAGCATGACTTTTTTCATGGTCATTGTGCTCAAAGAAGCCATGGTCTCCTGGTTTGCCCCTAACAAATGTACCTCCGCGCTTCCCGACTGCACCATGTCCCTGACGCGCCACACTAGCTTTCTCTCAAACATGGCGCAGGCCGTGAGAAAGATCAGCAGGCCGGCCGCAACAAAGCCTTTCATGAGAGAACGGCCGGAGATTCTCAACCGGGCACCCACAACACCCCACTTTAGGCCGGAACGAGACCGGGATCCGGAACCGGAATCAAACTCCCACGCTTTGCCCTCGTATTATATGGCCCTCCAGGCAGGCCGTCTATAGGAAAATTGATCGAGACCGCAGGAGGGTTGCCCGTCAGAGATAAATGATACGGGCCAGCAGAACCGGCTGGTTCCGTTCGGCGCAGGCATCTTGAAAGCGACCGGAGGTCAAAGCATGGATCGCAAGACAGGCTCCAGCACTCTCCAGACATTCGCCGCGATCATGCGATGCCCTTCGGCTGTGGGATGGATGCCGTCGGGTAAATTCAGGCGGGGAACGCCTCCGATGCCCTCCAGGAGAAACGGCACGAGCACGGTTTTTTTCTTGGACGCCAACTCGGGAAATATGGAATTAAAGGCAGCCGCATAATCCTTTCCCAAATTGGGAGGCAGCCGCATTCCCATGAGAACCACCTTCACGCTCGGATATCTCTTTCTGGCTTTGTCGATGATCGCCTGCAGGTTGTTTTTTGCGGCCTCAACCGGGAGGCCTCTAAGCCCGTCATTCGCGCCAAGCTCAAGCACCAGAATATCGATCGGCTGCCGAAGGAGCCAGTCAATCCTGCCAAGCCCGCCCGCCGTAGTGTCTCCGCTTTGCCCCGCGTTCACCACTTTAAAATTCCACCCTTTGGCGTCGATTCTTTGCTGGATCAACGAAGGAAAGGCCTGATCTAAACTGACTCCATAACCTGCCGTAAGGCTGTCACCCAGAAAAAGAATCACTTTCGATTTTCTGTCAGCCGCGGCGCCCGGCGCATCCGACGGACCGAGCGCCAGCACCAGCGCCAGGCTCGGCGCAAAAAGGGAGAGCATTTGTTTCAGCGACATGGTTGTATCCCGACGGCAAAAACCCTATCGTTTTAGTAATACGCTAACATATGGATCACGACCTTCAATCCTTCGCGGTTTACGGAGCTTTTTCCAGGAAATGAGCATGAATTGCATCGCCTAAAAAGGGGAAGCCGTGACCGAAGGGACAGGCCTGCAGGTCGCAGACGTAGAACCGTGCAGGTCCGGGAGGCATAGACGGGGCAATAAACGACTCGGAGCCTCGATGTAGTGGCCCACCGGCTGCGGCCGGAAGGCCTGCCCCTGAGGAACCCATTTTCGGAGGAAATGAGCCTGAAAGATATCCTGCAGGTACAAAATCTCGGCAAAACCTATAGGAGCGGCGACCAAACACTGGCCGTCTTGCGCGAGATCTCCTTTGCTCTTGCAGAGGGGTCCACTTGCGCCGTCATCGGTCCCTCAGGGAGCGGCAAGACGACGCTGCTCGCGATCTGTGCCGGGTTGGAGCGTCCGACGTCTGGCACCGTTATATTGAACGGCAAGAATCTCGGCCTGATGGACGAGAATCAACTGGCGCAGCTGCGTAACCGCGAGGTGGGCTTTATTTTTCAGAGCTTCCAGCTCATCCCGACTCTTACCGCCCTGGAAAACGTCATGGTTCCGGCGGAAATTCAGGGCCGGAACCATGCCCGCCCGCGGGCTTCCGAGTTGCTGGAGCAAGTGGGTCTCGAGGACCGTTTCCATCATTATCCTGTGCAACTTTCCGCGGGCGAGCAGCAGCGGGTCGCGCTGGCGCGCGCTTTCATCAACCGGCCGAAGATCCTCTTCGCCGACGAGCCCACAGGGAATCTCGACGCTGAAACCAGCGAGACAGTCGCTCGGCTTCTCTTCGAGCTGAACCGCGTGGTCGGAACGACTCTGGTCCTGGTCACTCACAATCCAGATCTGGCAGCTTTTACCGAGCGAATTATTCAGCTAAGAGGCGGAGTCATCGCGGCCGACCGCCGGCGCAGCGGCGGCGCTTTTGGAGCTTCAAACACCAGCGCATGAAAAGAATTTTTCATTCATGGGTTTGGAAGATCGCCTGGCGGGACCTCCGCTCCAGCCGCCGGAAGCTCTTTCTCGCGATGTCATCGATGGTTCTAGGGATCGCCGCGCTCGTTGCGGTGAATTCCTTCAGCAGTGCTCTGGAGCGATCGGTGGCGGAACAATCCAAGACGTTGCTGGGCGCCGATCTCTCGATCGAAAGCAGGCAACCCTTTTCGATCGAAGCGGAACAACTCTTCAAGACCATCGGCGCGGAGCAGTCTCGGCAGATCAGTTTCTCATCTATGGCCTATTTCCCCAAAAGCGGCGCCACGCGCCTGGTGCAGGTAAGGGCCATCGAAGGTCGCTTCCCCTACTATGGCTCTCTTGAAACGGAGCCACCGGCGGCTCGTGCCGGCTTTCAAGGAGCCGTCGCGCTCGTGGACGCCGGATTGATGCTCCAGTTTGACGCGCGGGTCGGAGACAGCGTTCGGATCGGAGCCGGCGAATTTCGCATCGCCGGAAGCTTGAAAAAGATCCCCGGCGAATCCCTGGCCCTGAGCTTGATCAGCCCGCGGATCTACATCCCCATGGCTCATCTCGACGGAACCCAGTTGATTCAGAGGGGAAGCGTTGTCCGGTACAAGGTCTTCTTCAAGCTCAGCCCGAAAACCGATATCGATCGGCTCGTCCAGGATCTCGCCCCCCGTCTCTCCCGCTTGAGGCTTGAACCGGACACTGTGAACAGGCGAAGGGCCGCTCTGGGGCGGTCGATCGATAATCTAACTCGCTTTCTTAACCTGGTTGGTTTCATCGCCGCCCTGCTGGCGGGCATCGGCGTCGCCAGCGGCATACATCTGTACGCGCGGGAGAAGGTCACGACGGTCGCTATCCTCCGTTTCCTCGGCGCCCGGCCTCGTGAGAGTCTCGCGGCTTTCTCGCTCCAGGCAATTGCGATGGGGCTTGTGGGCTCCATTCTGGGAATATTGGCGGGCACCCTCTTGCACAGGCTCGTGCCGCTCGGCCTGAAAGATTTTCTCCCTGTAGATCCGGGTTTTTCACTTTCGCCCGGCGGTGTTCTGCTTGGCGCCGGCATCGGCCTGGGCCTGGCCCTTCTGTTCGCTTTGTTGCCTCTCGTATCGTTGCGCCGCGTATCCCCTCTTCTGTGCCTGAGGTCCGCTTATGAAGCGAACAATACTTCCCGCGATCCGCTCCGCTGGTCGATTCATCTGGCGATCGGAGCGATCGTCACCGGATTTGCCTTCGCGCACAGCCAGTATTGGCTGCACGGGATCGCCTTCACCGCAGGAATCGCGACGGTTTTCGGGTTCCTGGCTCTCGGTGCCTCCGGGCTGACTTACATGGTCAGGCGATTCCTACCGTCGTCTTTCCCTTACCTCTGGCGTCAGGGCGTTTCCAATCTGCACCGCCCCAACAACCAGACTTTGGCTCTGATGCTCTCGATTGGACTGGGCACCTTTCTGATCATGACCCTTTATCTCACCCAGAAGATGCTCGTCGAGCAGGTGAGCCTGACCGGCGGAGGGAGTGATCCCAACCTCGTCCTTTTCGACGTTCAGGCCGACCAGAGAGAGGCGCTCGGGACGCTCTTGCGCGAGTATGGCGCCGGCTCTTACCAGGAACTTCCGGTGGTCACGATGCGTCTTTCAGCGGTCAAAGGCAAAAACGTCGAGGAGATTCGAGGCGACCCTAATTCGCGGATATCCCGCTGGGCTCTGCGCCGGGAGTACCGCTCCACCTACCGAGCCCATCTTGCGGCCACGGAAACTCTTGTTGCCGGAGAGTGGCGCCCGCGAAACGATCCGGCATCCGATTTCATACCGGTTTCCCTGGAAAAAGGCATCGCCGAAACGCTGGGAGTCACGCTGGGCGATCGGCTCAGTTTCGACGTGCAGGGTGTTAGCATCCCTACGGTTGTAAGCAGCATTCGCGAAGTAGACTGGCAGCGCATTCAGCCCAATTTCTTCGTCGTATTTCCCGCCGGCGCGCTGGAGCAAGCGCCTCAGTTTTATGTTTTCACCGCCCGCATTTCATCGAGCGAGCGATCCGCCTCTTTGCAGCGCGTGGTGGCGGTGCGCTTCCCGAATGTTTCGGCCATTGATCTGAGCCTCATTTTGAGTACGGTAGACGCGGTGCTGAGCAAAGTCTCCTCCGCCATTCGATTCCTGGCGCTCTTTACGATTCTGACGGGGCTCGTGGTACTTGCCGGCGCGGTCCTTGGAAGCCGCTCACAGCGGCTCAGAGAAAGCGTGCTGCTCAGAATCCTCGGAGCTTCGCGGGCTCAGATCCTTGCCATTACTGCCATAGAATATCTGTTTGCCGGAAGCCTCGCCGCCCTGACGGGGACGATTCTTGCTGCCATCGCAAGTTGGGGATTGACTTACTACTTCTTTAGCGCCGTCTCAGTTCCGCCGCTCATGCCCGCATTTTTCGCGGTCCTATGGGTCAGCTTGATCACCATCGTGGCCGGTCTTTTCGGATGCTGGGGGATTTTCAGCCGGCCAACGCTGGAAACCCTCAGAGCTGACCTGTGATATCAGCGGAGTCTTGAGCAAAATACAGTCCATGATTATGCCGCTTCGGAGCGCTCTATAGCACGAAAGCTCTGACCGAAGGGGTACGCTTGTAGGTCGCAGACGTAGAACCGTGCAGGCTGTGGAAGGCAGAGACCAGAAAATAACCAACTTTGGAGCCTCGAGGTACTGGCTCATCGGCTGCGACCGGAAGGCGTGCCCCTGAGGGAATCGCCCTTCGACCAAGTTGCTCAGGGCATGCTTCGGAGGAGTCACGAACGATCCACGATTTGTAAAGCAATTTCTGCGACACGGCACTAGCTCTCCCGGTAAACCTCCCGCCCCTTCACAAAGACCTTCGTCACGATCCGCTCGCGCTCACCACCGCGGAAAATTATCAGCGATAGCACATCGTTGAGATCAGCCTCAATTTCCCTCCACCTTCCACTCAAAGTGCTAGGATCAATCAGGATAAAATCCGCGTCTTTGCCCCTTTCGAAACTTCCAATCTGTTTATCGAGTCCCAAAGCTGCGGCTCCGCGAATGGTGGCCATCGCCAGCATCTCTTGTGGCTTTACCCACTGCGGTTGCATGTAGATGCCATCGCGCATGACAGATAAAAGAGAGAGGTGCGGGCCCGCGCCTATATCCGAGCCCAGACCGACAGGTATCCGGTTCTGGCGCATTTTTTTCAGATTCATCGTACCGCTCTTCAGGAACAAATTTGAACTCGGACAATACACGACGCTGGCCTTGGAGCTCGCCACCATTTCATACTCTTCATCTTCGAAATGAATGCCGTGCGCCAGGATTGTTCTCTCACCTAACAAACCCGCTGAATCATATACATCAACGTAATTTCTCCTGTGTGGAAACCGCTCGCGGACGAGGCGCACCTCCTCAACGGTCTCTGAGACGTGCGTTTGAACGTAGGCGCCGGATGCTTTGGCGGCGGCCCCCGCCTCTCTCATGAGCCGCTCTGAACAAGTGATCGCAAACCGAGGGGAAAAAGCATAGTACAGTCGTCCGTCACTGGCGCCATGCCACTTCCGGCAGAGAGCCACGCTTTCCTCCATTCCAACGCGCCAGTCTTGCAGCAGGGTCTTTGGCACGTTCTGCCCCT
Source organism: Deltaproteobacteria bacterium (assembly GCA_016210115.1). Lineage (GTDB taxonomy): Bacteria > Desulfobacterota > Binatia > UBA9968 > UBA9968 > JACQUW01. Next base: position 35,693 of record JACQUW010000138.1, read on the forward strand.
CATCCATGAGGACCTTCCCGATGACGGCCCGCACACCACGGCGGGCGGCTTCTTCAAAGAGAATGTCTGTGGCCTCGGAATGAACCGAAGAGAAAATGACAGCGGTCGTTGTCCCGAACCTCGCCAGCTCATGCAGCAATCGTTTGGCGGTTTTCCTGGCCAGATTCGGATCGCTGAATCGCGCCTCCACGGGGTAAATATGCTTTGCGAGCCAGGTCAAAAGATTATCTGCATACATGCCCCTGCAATCAAGCTGTGGGAAGTGCAGATGGAGATCGATGAACCCGGGCAATAGAAGCTGGCTGCCAAAGTCGACAGTACGGGAGGTCTCTGCAGCGCTCAACTTTCGCTTGATGTCCTCCCAACGCCCTACGTCCGTGATGGAACCGTCCGCTCCCACGGCCAGGCATCCATTCCGTAAATCTTCGCAGGAGCCGTCGATTTTCGGGTTGACAATCCTTCCTCGATATAGAGCGGAGCCGCCCGTGGAATTCGTGCTCATTGAAATGTCTCAATTAAAAAAGGTACCAATCTCCAGACAAAAAAACCAGCCAGAGCAATTTCAATCGGGTAGAAAACAAAAGTGCTCCGTAAATATAGCTTTTCGCCCTTTAGACCGGAACGAGGAACGTTTTCAAGCGTCGAGGTCAAGCGCTCGTTAGCGGCGAATAGCCTCAGTTCAAGTGTTTTGGCGAGCTCCACAGCCCCTCCCAGAAGCCCTGAGTAGAGTTTGATTCTTCCGCGGGCATTTACGGTGCTGAGAAAAGCAATAAGCACAAGGATCAGGCCGATCACCAACTTGGCTAAAGGGCTATCGAGCTTATCGTATAAGAGAACACTGAGTCCAAGAGCGCCCGTGGTCATTGTGACGCTATCGTTGATGACCTTTACAATCACTCCATCGAGCCCGTGAATCGTATCTCGGATTTTGTTGTAATAAGCGAGATCTTCACCTGAACCGCCTGGAAGGATAATGTTCGACATTTGTTTTCCTCCTTTCGAATCAATGCGCAACAGACAACAGATACTTTCGCAAGCGGTTCCCCGTCAAGGGGTAGTGAGTGACGGCTGGTTCCAGAAAACTCTCAAGTCCCCGTGCCACTGCGGCCTGCCGGATGCGCGCTCGAAAGGAATTCCATCCTGCCTGTGTCAACGGGCGGTGTTCTGACCCGAGGTGCGGTTGACATAACAGCTTCTTATCGCATATGCTCCGCGCCAAAATGGAAAACCCAAAAAGGCGGTAAAGATTCATGAGAAGGATTCTGCTCGGATTCTTGTTTTCTCTGATATGGAGCTTAACTGTTGAGGCGCAGGCTCCCTTCTATCAGGGGAAAACGATAAGCATGCTCGTGGGCAACAAGGCAGGGGATGTGTACGACCTGTATGCCCGTCTTCTCGGCCATCACATGCCCACGCATATCCCGGGTAATCCTAACATCATTACGCAGAATATGCCCGGCGCTGGCTCCTTGATCGCAGCAAACTATGTTTACAATGTGTCCAAGCCTGACGGGCTCACCATCGGCGCGATTTACCCGGCGCTTTACTTCGACCAGGTTATTGGCCGAGAAGAGGTCAAGTTTGATTGGAGCAAGTTTAACTGGATTGGCAGTGCCGTGACTTCCAACCTGCTTCTCTACATGCGCGCTGATGCGCCTTACAAGACCATGGACGATGTGCGCAGCGCCTCTGAGCCGCCGAAGTGTGGCGCCACGGGGAGCACTTCCTTCGCTTACTATGTGCCTAGACTTTTCGAGGAAATCATCGGGACAAAGTTTAATATCGTGGCAGGCTACGGGTCCGGTGGAGACGTCGACTTGGCCGTGGAACGGGGCGAGGTCGTATGCCGGGCCTTTTCCATTACCGCTTTCTTTGCCCGCGAGCCGTTTCATACGTGGCGCAAAAAGGGCTTTGTCCGGGTGATTGTCCAAACCGGAAAAAGACGGGATTCCAGGCTTCCCGACGTTCCAACCATCTATGAGC
>JACQUW010000131.1 GCA_016210115.1 Deltaproteobacteria bacterium
CGCTTTTCACCTCGTCAATTTTAAAGAAATAGCGACCGCGTTTGGTTTCCACCAAATAGTGCGTGTTTACCGAACCATTTCTTATACCGGTCAAGGAGACGAGGTCACCGAGTCCGAAATCGTCTGCAATCCGAGCAGCCTCTCTTTTGGTCAGAAGAGTGTAAATAGCCATCCGCTAGTGTTACTCCCGGAATGTAGAAATGACGGGAACTTATAAACTGAAATTATTCTTAACTTATTTCAATTAGAGGAAAATGTCAACAAAAAGGTGTTTTTCTGTTTATAATCCCGAAAAAACTTCAGAATTGTCAAGAGAACTCAATAGCTTAGCGGTTGCCTAAAAAACAGGCAATCGCTTGTTTAATGAAGTGTCATCGGTCAGGGAAAGCCGAATTCCTTATCCCCCGGCGCTTGATCCGGAGTTGCTGGGCATATAGAAAATTAGGAGAGCTATTCATTCAAAAGGTTCAATGTTATGGCGGAAGTGACAGTATATACAACGCGTTACTGTCCCTTTTGCACAAGGGCGAAAGCGCTTCTCCGCGCCAAGAACATAACGTTTGTGGAGATTGATGTGACACACGACGACTTCCGTCGCGAGGAGATGATGCGACTATCGGGCCGGCGCACAGTGCCGCAGATCTTTATCGACGGCAGGGCTATTGGAGGGTGTGAAGATATTGAAAAGCTGGATTCATCAGGGGAACTTGACCGGCTCTTAGCGTAATCCGCAAGGATAAAAACAAGGAGGGTGAGCGCTCGGAGCAGATCCCCTGAGCTGAAGGAGCGGGCGTCTGGAAAAGAAAAAAATTGGAGGCGGCGAGCGGATTCGAACCGCTGCATCGAGGTTTTGCAGACCTCTCCCTTAACCACTTGGGTACGCCGCCCTGGGGTAGTTTTTAACATAGAAATTCCTTGGCTTTCAAGGTCGCTCCGATATTGCGCCGCCGGCACGAATCGTCTCGGTTTGATTGACAACTCCATGGCAAACAAGTAATAAAATCGCTAAGCCGAGTTATTCATTGATGGGTGTAATGCCACGACTTTCTTCAGGCGCGGGAAGCTCTGGAAAAATCCGTTGATGGTTCGACAGTCTCACCACGAACGGCCATAGTTGGAATTCCAAGTCCGTAGTTCGCGCCGATTCGTCCGAGGGGGCTGCGTGGTGATGAATAATCCGTGCTAGCAGGCCGCTGAAAAGAGGCCTGCATCCGCCGTCAGTCCGCCCGGGAGTTTCTTTCCGGCCCGACGCTTTACACTATGCACGTTCGCGAGATCGTGGCGAGCGCGTTTGTGCCATACTTCAAATTTATTCTTGCGACCATGGGCTTGCTTCCGGAGAAGACACTTTAGAGGGAATTGGGGGGAAATCATAAATGGCAACGATGATTACAAGCGAGTGCATCAACTGTGGGGCATGCGAGCCCGAATGTCCCAATAATGCCATAAGCCAGGGCGAGGAAATCTATCTGATCGACCCTCAGTTATGTACCGAGTGCGTGGGATTCCACGATTACGAAGCTTGCGCTGCCGTTTGTCCCGTCGATTGTTGTGTAACGGACCCAAACAATGTCGAGGCTGAGGAGGCGTTGATCGCTCGGGCCCGAGACCTCCATAAGGACGTCGATTTCGGCCCGACTTATGCGTCACGTTTTCATAAAGCCGAAGGGGACACGGCTCCGGCGGCACAGACGACGACCGCAGAACAGGCGCCGCAAAGCGGGGTGACTGCGCCCGCGGCCACAGAGGCGAAGCCAGCGCCTGTTCACCAAAAACTGGCAGCCGAACAACCGCCGCAAAGCCAAACGGTGACGCCCGCCGGGCCAGAGCCGAAGAAGCCCGAGTCGGTCGAAACTGCGCAACCGGCAGCTTCCGCGCCGCCCGAGCCTTCAGCGCAAGCGCCGGCCGAAGTCAAGGCGGTCGCTCCTCCGTCCAAACCGGCGCCCAAGGAACCGCCAGCTCAAAGGGCGCAAGCGGCAGCGCCTTCACCTCCTCGCGCCATGGTCGAGCCCAAGCCACCTGTAGTTGCGACGGCGGCACAAGCTCCGGCGCCTCAGAAGCCTGAGAAAAAACGATTCCCGGGAGAGATGCCGGCAGGTTTTAACGAAATCAGGGTGCAACTCAAAGAGGGCGGGCCGCTCAAGGGAACGCTCCCGCGCATCGTCCTCTTTGTTTTACAGCCTTTACTTGGGGCGCTGCCGCACGCTGACAAACAGAATTTGGAACGGGGCGTCGGGAGCTTTTACTGGTTCAGCGCGGCCGGCGCGACTGCTTTGAACATTCTGCTGAATATTATCCTTTATCCTCTGTTATTGATGGGCATTGCGACCGCGCTCTCCGGGACGAGTATTCTTTTTAGTCAGAAAATCAACCTTTACATTCTCGCGGGAATAGTTTTGGGGTTTATCGAAGGGGCATATCGTCTCAGAGACGGAATTATTCACGTCAAACCGGCAGAGGATATGGTTTATCCCGCGGCGATATACGGGGTGTTGCTTTCCTACATTCTTGGACCTGTTTTGAGAAGGCGGGCAGGACTCCTGAGGAGTATGGCGATCCCTGTGGATGGTTTCTATGGCAAGGGCTTTGTTGAGAAGCTCGAGCGGGAACGTCGATATGGAAATGTCTACACAATCGAGGACTGGGGAGAGGCCTATTTCGTGCGGGTTGAGTTTCCGCGGAGAATCCCTGACATAGGCCTTGCAGCGGCCGGAAATCTCCCCCGCGAGATGCCCGATTACGATTACGACTTGATGTTGAAGAACGGTAATTTTATAGTAAAGGGCAGGTGCCCGGACGAGCGCATAAGAAAAATATCCTCAAGTGTCGGCGCCTTTCCGCCGGAATTTACCACGGTTATCCCGCTCGGGGAGAAGGTTGAAGGCTTCGCGCACCGGGTTGAAAATAAGGCCCTGGAGGTTTTGCTCCCGAAGCAAAAGAAATCTAAAGCGGAGGGAACCGATCATCGGTAACAGCAAAACCAATAAAGAGGAGTTAATGGAAAAGCCACAGGAGCCTGCTCTGCCCTGTGGCTTTTCTGTTTCCGCGGGCTCACTTTCATTCAGAGAGATGGATCCTTCGGATATCGACGAGGTCCTATCGATTGAACGCTCCTCATTTTCGTATCCCTGGAGCGTAGAGTTTTTTCTTCAAGAAACAAGAGTTCCGTGCGCCCGATCGCTTCTAGGGGTTTTGGACGGAAAAACTATCGGCTACATCATCTATTGGGTTTTGCCTTACGAAGTGGACATTCACAATCTGGCGGTGGCGCCAGCCTACCGGCGCAAGGGATTCGGCCGGTCCTTGCTGCAGACCGTCGTTGAAGACGCACGGAAACGGGGCGTGAGTCGCGTGACTCTTGAGGTCAGAAAATCGAATGAAGCAGCACAGTGCCTTTATGCTTCCCTGGGCTTTACAAGCTGCGGCGTGAGACAGGGCTACTATTCGGACAACAATGAGGATGCCTTGATTATGGTTCTCGATTTGGGCGTCTGAAATGCAGCCCGCCCGTTGCCGCGCAAAAACCTGCGACCGCGCCACTCCGGGTAGCAAAAACTCGACCGCTCACCGACCAATTACTTCTTGATCTCCATAACTTCGAGGCGGACACCCTCCGGACCCTCAAAGAAGCAGACGTTCCGGCCATCTGGAAGCTGCCGTTGTTCCAGGATCCGGGCGCCGTTTCGCTTCAGCTTTTCCACAGTACCGGGCAAATCATCGGCATCCAACGCCAGATGCTCCATCCCGTAGTGCTGTTCCAGCTTCTGTCCGCTGATGAATCCAGTCACGTTGAGCCCCAATCCATGAAGGTCGAGACGGTAACCAACGGTCTCTCCGCTTAGATTCTCGGCAACGATCCTGGCACCGAGGTTCTCCACAAGCCACTCTGCGCTCTTCTGCGGATCAGAGGTCTTGATGTGAAGGTGATTGATCTTGAATCCCATTGACACCTCCTTCAATCTGGCCGAGCCACAACCGAACCTATCCGCGTGCATCCTTCATGTCCACCAAATTCGATGATCAAGAATGCGTCCAATCGCGCGCGAGATCCTTCACCCCCATTCTCACAAGGCTTGGCCCCTTGCGAAAACGCCGGGATGCCCTCAATACGCCAACAAGATGGTTGCTCGAGAAATCGGCGCCGGGCGAGTTGACTGGAATGTCATAATCGAGTAGTTTCAAGCCGCTGCCGGAGAATCAATCAAGGTAAGGGAATAAAGCCAGGCGATGGAGGAGGGGTATGTTTGACAGGTTTTGGGGAATTCTCGTTTCTCTGGTTATTGCTACTTTGGGCGGATCGCAGGTTCTCGCGCAACAGTATCCCACGAAAGTGATTACGATGGTGGTGCCATTCTCCGCGGGCGGACCGACGGACACCGTGGCCCGCCTGCTGAGCCACGCCATGGGCGCAACGCTCAAGCAGCAGATCATCGTGGAGAACGTCGCCGGGGCCGGCGGCACGATCGCCCCCGCAAGGGTGGCAAAAGCGACACCTGACGGCTACACAATTTTGATACACCACATCGGCATGTCGACAGCGCCGGCGCTGTATCGCAAGCTGCCGTATAAACCGCTTGAAGAGTTCGAGCCGATCGGCTTGATCAACGAGGTGCCGATGACGTTCGTGGCGAGAAAAGATTTTCCGCCCAAGGATCCGAAGGAACTGATCGCGTACGTGAAAGCGAACAAAGATAAGGTCACGTATGCCAACGCCGGTCTCGGCGCTGCCTCGCACCTGTGCGGGATGCTTTTTATGAGCGCCATTCAGACGGACCTCACGACTGTTCCCTACAAGGGCACAGGTCCGGCCATGAACGACCTGCTGGGAGGCCAGGTGGATTTCATGTGCGATCAGACCACCAACACAACCAGCCAGATCAAGGCTGGAAAAATCAAAGTTTACGCTGTAACGACAAAGACGCGCGTGCCGTCACTTCCGAACGTGCCGACGTTGCAAGAATCCGGATTGACTAATTTCGAGGTTTCGATCTGGCATGGTCTCTATGGGCCGAAGGGCACACCGAAGCCGGTGATCGCGACCCTTACGAAGGCGCTTCAGGTTGCTCTCAAGGATGCGACGGTGAAGCGGCGCTTTGCGGAATTGGGTACGGAACCCGTTGCGGAAAAGCGCGCTACTCCCGACGCGCTGCGATCCCACCTTAAATCGGAAATTGAGAAATGGGGACCGATCATCAAGAAGGCGGGCGTCTACGCGGACTGATGAGTTATTTGGAATTGCATCCTAAGCTTCGGGGTGACCCGAAGTCTGTAGACGTACGTTTTAGGGGGAATGATTGAGCGCGGTCGTACGCAATGCCAAAGATTTCTGGACCGGCGTCATTTATCTGGCCTTTGGGCTGAGCGCAGTCCTTATCGCCAGAGACTACGGCATGGGCACCGCTCTCAAGATGGGTCCGGGCTACTTCCCCACAGTGCTCGGTTTTCTGCTCATACTCGTCGGCTTGATTTCGCTGGTCCGCTCTTTTATCGAGCCGGGCAGTCCAATTGGCCCCTTTGCGATCAAGGGTCTCCTGCTGGTGATCGCCTCGACGTTCCTGTTCGGCTACGTCGTTCGAGGCGCCGGTTTGGTGATCGCGCTCCCCCTGCTGGTTGTGATCAGCGCGTATGCCAGTCGCGATTTCCGTTGGGGACCTTCACTCTCCCTGGCGGCAGGACTCACTCTGTTTTGCATCCTGGTTTTCCTGAAGGGTTTGGGCGTGCCGCTTCCTACGCTGGGTTACTGGTTTGGTGGCTGATGCGCGGGTAAATCATCTATATGGCTCGACGGGCGGAAGGAAAAGGGCCGCCGCCGTCCGATGAGCCCGGTTCGTGAAATGGAATTAATCGACAATATCGCTCTTGGTCTTTCAACCGCGATCACGCTCGGCAACCTGCTTTACTGTTTTGGCGGCGTTTTTCTCGGCACGCTCATCGGGGTGTTGCCCGGGCTCGGACCGACGGCCACGATCGCCATGCTGCTCCCCATCACCTTCACGTTACCGCCGGTCTCCGCCCTTATCATGTTAGCCGGCATCTACTACGGGTCGCAGTACGGCGGCTCCACGACCTCCATTCTGGTCAATCTTCCTGGCGAAGCGGCTTCAGTGGTTACCACGCTTGACGGATATCAGATGGCGCGCCGGGGGCGTGCCGGCGTGGCTCTGGCGACCTCTGCGATCGGCTCCTTCTTTGCCGGCACGGTGGCCACTCTTCTGATCGTCTTCTTCGCGCCGCCTCTCGCCGAAATCGCACTCCAGTTCGGCCCGGCCGAGTTTTTTTCGCTCCTGGTGCTAGGTCTGATCGCGTCGGTAGTCCTGGCCCAGGGCTCACTGCTGCATGCCATTGGAATGGTCGTGCTCGGCCTTTTCTTAGGATTGATAGGCACGGATGTCAACTCCGGCGCGCAACGATACACCTTTGAGATCCCCGACTTGGCTGATGGTATCGGATTCGTGGTGGTTGCCATGGGCATGTTCGGCCTGGCTGAGATCATACGCAACCTGGAGCATGAGGCGCACCGCTCAGTTATGATAACAAAGATCAGCGGCCTGATGCCGACCAGGGAGGACTGGAAGCGCATGATAGCGCCGATCCTGCGCGGAACGGCCATAGGCTCGATTCTGGGCATTTTACCGGGCAGCGGCTCCATCTTGGGCTCTTTCGCGGCCTATTCGATCGAAAAGAAAGTCTCGAAGAACTCGGCTGAGTTCGGCAAGGGGGCTATCGAAGGGGTGGCCGCTCCTGAATCAGCCAATAACGCGGGCGCTCAGACGTCCTTTATTCCGATGCTGACGTTGGGAATCCCCTCCAATCCGATCATGGCGCTCATGATCGGAGCGATGATCATCCAGGGGATTCAGCCCGGACCGTCCGTAATCAACGAACAGCCGGCGCTGTTCTGGGGAATCATCGTCTCGATGTGGATCGGCAACTTTTTTCTGGTCATACTGAACCTGCCGCTGATCGGGCTCTGGGTTCGGATGATCATGGTGCCTTATCAACTGCTTTATCCGGCAATCCTGGTATTCTGCGCGATCGGCGTCTTCAGCCTGAATAACCGTGAGTTCGATATCTACCTGATGGGGCTGTTCGGGCTCATGGGTTACGTCTTTTCAAAGCTTGGCTGCGAACCGGCGCCCATGCTGCTCGCGTTCATTCTCGGCCCGTTGATGGAAGAGTATCTGCGCCGGGCGCTGCTGATCTCGCGCGGCAATCCGTGGGTGTTCGTGCAGCGTCCAATCAGCGCTACGTTGCTCGCCCTGGCGGTGCTGGCAATGTGCTCGGTCCTGATCCCCGCCTTCGGAAAAACACGCGAGGAAGCTTTTCGCGAGGAAGCCTGAGCCACCTCCTTAATTCAGTTTCAGAAGCTCTCTCGCATTCCCTCCCAGCATGAGATCTTTGCTCTTCTCGTCCAATTCGAGCTTCCGGATGTTCTCAATAAAGTTCTTGATATTGAGCGGGTCTCCGCTGAATTCCTGGGGGTAATCGGTGCCGAACACCAAGCGGTTGGGCCGGATAGTCGTTAAAGCGCATCGGACCGAGTTCATCCCCCCATGATGGCCGGCCAGGTTGAAATACATCTTATTGAAATGAACATCAAAGGGCTCCCGGTTGCAGGTTCCTTCCGGACGGGTGCCGGGCGCTTGTGAAGAGCCAAACTGATACTCAATCCGCTCCTTCAAGGCGGCGATACCGCCTCCCTTGTGGCTGATCACTAATTTGAGACCGGGAAAATCGTCAAGGACACCGCTGAGAATGATTCTGGTGGTCGCCACCATTAAATCCAGTTCCCGTCCGACGCTCCGACACATATCGTAGGGCGCGTCCAGGATGGACATTCCGAGCTGTACCCCACTCGGATGTATAAAAACCGGCACGTCCAATTTTAGGACTCTTTCATAGAACGGATAAAGCTCCCTCGCATCCATCGAGTGACCATTCGCCTGCGAACGGATCACGACTCCCTTGAGCCCCAGATCTTTTACCGCCCTGTCCAGCTCCGCGAACGCCTCCGCCCCGCCGAGAGGTGGAACCGGAGCCAATCCCACGAACCTGCGCGGGTATTTTTTCACCAGCTTTGCCACCTCATCATCCCAGACCCTGCATTCCTCCATCGCAATCCGAGGATCAGCATTGCTCACCGCCATGGAAAGGACAGCCATGTCGATACCCACGGCATCCATGATCCTCAAGTGCTCCTCTGGATCGCAAAGCTCCGGATGCAAGCTGCCGCGAGGCTTGCCATGCTCATAAAAGATCGCCCTTTCGCCCTTTTTGCCGCCTTTTTTTTGCCATAACCGCTCAGGCAGAAAATGATGTTCCCAGTCGATAATCATTGGACAGTCCTCCAAAAAAACCTTTTTTTGCGAACTCCGAAGCTCGCCCGATTCTTAGTCCGACCACGTGAGACTCAGTATTTATCTTGCTACCGTCCCCAAAGCTTTTTGGTGGCCAGCCGCGCGCCCTCAGCCATCGTCTCGAACTTGGCCCAGGCAATCTTGGGATGGCCGAGGCGGGCGCCGAGGCCGCAGTCCGTCCCCGCAATAACGTTCTCCCGACCCACGAGCCTGGCATATCTCAGCAGGCGCTCCGCTATAAGCTCCGGGTGCTCGATAAAATCGCTCGCATGGCCGGCCACTCCTGGAATCAGCGCCTTCCCTTCAGGCAGCCTGACCTCTTCCCAAACCCGCCATTCATGCTCATGACGGGGATTCGAAGCCTCAATGGAATAGGCCCCCGCGCGCACCTTCAGGATGAGATCCACAATGTCTTTAAGGGGAATATCGTATTTGTGAGGACCATGATAGCTGCCCCAGCACATATGGAAGCGCACCCCCTCGGGCGGGATGTCCCTCAGCGCGTGATTGAGCGCGTGGATGCGGAGCTCCGCGTACTTCCGATACTCCGCCACGCTCATGTGAGAGTTCATCTGCCACGCGTCTGCCAGATCAGGATCATCGATCTGAAGAATAAACCCGGCGTCGACGATCGCCTTGTATTCGTCATGCATCGCGTCGGCGATCGCATAGAGATAAGCCTCATCGTTCGGGTAATAGTCATTCTTCATCCAATGTTCCAGGGTACCGGGCGCAACCGCGGGCAGAAAAGCTTCTTCAACGTGCAGGCCCTGGAGCGCGGCTTTCAAATGCTCGATCTCCGTTCGGACCGCCGCCTGGCCTACATATTTCAGAGGCTCGTTGCAGAAAAACAGCCGCGCGTGTCCGCCGACGGCGGTCCGCCCGCCCCTGTTAAAGTATTCGGGAAACTCCGCCAGGTCGCGGCCGAAGATCGGCGCAGGCTTATAGCCGGGCCTGGGCTGTCGTTCCACGAAACCGCTAAGGCGCTCCCGCGTGTAGCGCGAAAAATTCGATTTACCCACCTCACCGTCGTTCACAATGTCGATGCCGCAATCCACCTGCTTCTTTACGACATCCGTGACAGCGCTCTGAACCAGCGCGGCAAAAGCTTCCTTGTCGTAGGCGTGGCCCTCATTCTTCGCGGTCAGCAGGCGCGCCAGTTCCTCCGATCTCGGCAGGTTCCCAGCGTGTGTGACCAGTATCCGTTCCGTGCTCCGCTTCACCGTTTTTCTTCCGTATTCTCTCGAGACGGAGTCTTACTGAGCTGCGCGAGCCCGCACCATATTTAAATTGCGGGAAACCGTCAAGCGGCAGCAGGGGAGGTAAGTCCCGTCTATTCGGTCTGTTCCGTCCGTTCTGTGGTTCCGTCTACTCCGTCGGACCAGATAGACGGAACAGACGAGATAGACCAGGAGTTCAGACAAGCGGCGTTATTGACACTATCCCGCCAAATACGTACACATAGGTCGTGGGTGTCCGATTAAGAAAGACATCGGTCTGGAGCTGGGGACGATTTCGAGCAAGGAGGAAACATCTATGGTGCGAAGCGTAAAAGTTGCTTTGCTGGTGATAATGGCAGCAGCGGCAGTGCAGAGCTGCGTTGTGGCAGACCGTGACCGGGCCGACCGGCGCGTGCGTTGCGGCGGAGAACACCGCCTCCAGGTTTTAGACCTGGACATCTCTCCGGATCCCGTAGCCCAGGGGCAGCGGATCAACGCCTGGCATGTGAGGATTCGCGCTGACGCCTCCGGCGAGTGCCAGACGACTATCCGTGTTTTTGAGAGCGCCGGCAATGAGCTCGTGGCGCAAGAAAGGGTATCTCGCCTGAGACCAGGAATTAATCAGATCAGCCTTGATCCTATAGAGCGCTACCGGTTCAGCAGAAACGAGCACTGTTTTTCTGTAACGGCGGATATCGAGGGGACAAGGCGCACGATCGACGCGGCGCGGCGGTTCTGCGCGCGGAGAATCGCGGACCGGCGGTGGTCCATGCGATGAAGCGCTTTCCGGTCTGATGATTCCGTGAAAATCGAAACCTGGAACGTTAACGGGATTCGCGCTCGCCAGGCGCAGGTCCTGGAGCTGATCGAGCGTGATCGACCCGACATCCTTTGCCTGCAGGAGATTAAGGCGGCCATGACGCAGGTCCCTGAGTCTCTCTGCAAGCTGGCCGGATATGAGTGCTACTGGCACGGGGAGCGAGCCTATTCGGGAGTTGGCCTGCACATTCGCCAGGGACTGCTCGGCGCTGCTCCAAAGTTCAGCCATCCGTCATTCGACCACGAGAATCGAATCGTCACCGCGCAAATCGGCGATCTGATTGTAGCTTCCGTCTACATCCCCAATGGCGGAAAAGACTTTGCCGCCAAAATGCGCTTTCTTGAAGCCATGGAGACCTACGTCGCCGAAAGCCACGCCGAGGGCAAAACTCTGATTATTTGCGGCGATATCAACATCGCCCGCACGGAGAGGGATGTCCATCCGAAAGAGCGGAAGCCCAATCTCATTGGCCAGAGACCCGAGGAGCGGGAGCTGCTCGAGCGTATTCTGGCGCGCGGTCTCGTTGACGTCGGCCGAGCGCTTGATCCGGAGAACAACGAGCTTTTCACGTGGTGGCCTCCGTGGCGAAACATGCGCCAGCGCAACATCGGCTGGCGTCTCGACTATCTTTTCGTCAGCGAGAAGCTTGCCGGTCGAGCAGTTCAGTGTTCCGTTTTGAGAGACATAGGAACAAGCGATCACGCGCCCGTCTCGGCCACTATTGAATTACCTGACGCAGCAGTCGATAAGCCGTCTGCCATTGCTGCGCCGTGAGCTTGCCGCCAGGATCGAGTGCGCTCCCTCGCCCGCCGGCCGGAGAGGGCCGGGGTGAGGGCTCGGTGCCTCAAGTCTCCGACGACAACTCGATGTCGATATTCTCCTGCTGCGCAAATTCCTGTAACTCTGTCCTTATTGCCGTGATGCTCGCGTCGGTTGGTATGGTGATTTGGGCCTCCAGCCGAAATATGGGCGTTCCACTAACGGGAGCGGCATAGGTTTTAGTCTCCATCGATTCAATATTGATCCCGACGCTTCTTAGAATTCCGCTGAGATGGTAGACCACTCCCGGGTGGTCCATGCAGGAGGCCTTGAGTCTGTAAAAGAGCGCAGAAGGCGCTGGTTTTTTGTCCGATGGTTTTTTGACCCAGATGTTCAGCCCCGTCCGGCTCTCGAGCTCGCGGTAATGTTCGGCGACTTTTGGCAAGCTGTCTTCTTCACCCGATAGCAGAAGGATCAGAGCGAATTCGCCGCAAAAAACCGCCATCTTGCTGTCTTCGATATTGCAGCCGTATTCGAATATAAACTCCGAAATCCTCTCCACAAGACCGACCCGATCCGGCCCAACGGCCACCAAAACGAGATTTTCCTTACCACTCATCGGTTTCTCCTTCGTGTGCAGCTTAACGCCAAGCGGCGTCCGATGGTATCAGGTTTTTACCGAACCGGCGCTCGGGCTGGGCGGCCAGCCAGGGCTGGACCTTCTCGGCGTAGAGCTTGAAATGGGGCGTTTGCCGGTGCGCCTCCAGCGCCGCCTCGTCACGATAAACTTCGTAGAAATAGAAGCGGTTCGGATCGTCCCGGTCCTGGATTACATCAAAGCGAAGGCAGCCGGGCTCGTCCTCCTCCGAATGCTCCGCGTCGTAACGGGCGAGTTGCAAGAACTCTGAGACGTGCTCGGATTTCACCTGGACGGTGACGTGTAGAATCAGCATGGGATCCGCCTCCTTGTGCCATAAGCCTCGGGATGAGTATCTATTAACGTGCTGCTATGTCAACTCGATGCGTGGGCGGCGTTCACAGTGAATGGTCAAGACGGTCCGCAGGCCTGTTGAAAGGAGTAGGCGTTTCCGGCTCTCAGGGGCCGCTGCCCCAAAATTGGACCGTTGAGAAGCCGATCACGCAAAAAAATTCTTGCAAGAATTTTGCGTTAAGGGCATTATTGCGGGCGCATGGCCAAATTTTTTTCGTAGGAGGTTCTTCGATTCAATGAAACAGAACAAAACGCGTTGGGTGACCGCGATTTTCTGCGCGATATTTCTGCTCCAGGGCGGGCTTGCCGGGATAGACGAGGCCCGGGCAGGCAGGCGCCAAAAGGAAAGCTCCGCTGAAGAAAACCGACCTGCGTTTGTTTCCGGGATTGTGATGGAAGCCGAAACCGGACAGATTCTGTTCGAGCAGGACCCGCACAAACAGTGGCCTCCGGCTTCTCTAACCAAGATGATGCTGATGCTCCTGGTAATGGAGAAAGTCAGACAAAAAAGCATCTCGCTCAGTGATCCTGTCGAAGTGTCGGCTCATGCGAGCAAGATCGGCGGCTCGCAGGTTTATTTGAAGCAGGGAGAGGTCTTCACGCTTGAAGAGATGATGAAGGCGATCGTCATTCATTCCGCCAATGACGCCTGCGAGGCCGTGGCGGAGCGGATCGCGGGCAGCATCGAAGGGTTCGTGGAGATGATGAACCTGCGGGCCAAGGAGATCGGCCTTAAGAATACCCGCTACTTCAATGTGCATGGACTGCCCCCTGAGAAAGGCCAGAGTTCTGATCTCACGACCGCCTACGATACGGCGATTCTCGCTCGTGAGCTTGTCAAATATCCTGATATTCTCCGTTGGGCCTCCACCGCAAAGACGGAGTTCCGCGACGGCAAATTTATTCTGCAGAATACGAATCACCTTATAGGCAAATTTCCCGGAGCCGATGGACTCAAGACCGGCTCTTATCACGAAGCGGGGTTTAATCTCGCAGCGACCGCTCAGCGCGATGGCCTGAGGCTTATCTCGGTCACTATGGGCTCTCCCAGCAACAAGATACGTTTCCGTGAGGCGGCGCGCCTTCTCAGCTCCGGGTTCAACAATTACAAGATGCTCACGGTCATCAAGCCCGGGGATGCTGTGGCCCAGGAGGTCAGGATCAAAGGCGGCGTGATGAGTTCCATTCGCCCCGTCCTGCCGCGGGGCGCACGGGTTTTCCTCAAGCGGTCAGAAGAGAACGGAGTCAAATCCGAAGTTCGCCTCAGCAACTCCATCTGGGCTCCGCTCAAAAAAGGACAAAAGCTGGGTGAATTCGTGATCATGCGCGGCGGACGGCCTGCAGCCTCGTACGATCTGGTCACTGATCGTGATGTGGAGCGCGCCAATATGATAAAGCGGCTTTGGGACATGGTCTTCTGAGTGTTTCTTTTGCGGCCCATCCCGCGTTCTGGGCCAGTGGCGGAGACGGCAGCACTACCTACTTCAGCGGGATTATCTCACCGCGCAAATTCGTGAGCGTTACGACGGCCTCATAACGCGTGTCATCAAGAGCGAACGACAAGCGCCTCTTTGGAGGGTCGCTCGTAAGCAAGATCGGCGCATAGCTTACATTCCGCGCGTCGAAGTTCGTCTGGATCCAGCGAGGAACGGCGGCATCGGGCTGCTGGAAGAGGCCTTCCAAAATCCTGCGAACCTTCTCGTAGTGCTTTGGATTGGATTGTTGAAGCGCTTCAAGAGCGCCGGGTTGGTTAAGATTGATGGTGCGGCCCGGGGCCGCCTCACCCGTTGCGGCGGGGCCGGCCCACAGCATCGCAAGAACTGCTACGGCGATGAATTTTGCCCATGAGTTCTCCTCCTCCTCTTGGCGTCTAACGCTTAGCGTGAGCGGCGCGATTTTCCGCGTCCGGCTCCACGCTGTGGTTGGGCCTTCAGTTTGTCCCAGAACTGTCTAGGGGAAAGAATCGCTAGATTCTCGATTTGGCCTATGTCCAGCAGTTCCTTGTCACCTGTCACGAGTACAGCGGCTCCAGCCGATATCGCAGCCGACAGAATGGGTAGGTCATCCTGATCTTGGATTTCGACCGTCGGAAGTTGGCCCGGCTGCGCAAGCACCGTGTCTTGCCGCATCAGCGAGATGAAGTCATCAATCAAATCCTGAGCCACACCAAACTTGGTTCTCAAGGTACGCTTCAGCTCGCTCAGCACTTGTGCGGACGTCAGAAGTTCGTGCGAAGTGAGAACCTCGCGCAGAACGTCTGCGCAAAGGCCGCGAGTTGCCGCTGCACTGGCCAGGACATTTGTGTCGAGGAAAACCCTCACGACACTTCGGCGAACACGTCTTCGTCTGTGAGGTAACCGCGCGCCTCCGCAAAAGGCATGATCTTGCGCCGTAACGCTTCGAACTGGCTGATGCGAAGCTGGCGACGAAGCGCCTCTCGGGCGACCTCGCTCCGGTTTCTTCCTGACCGACGACTCGCCTTGGTTAACAGGTCGTTTAGATCTTTGTCGAGTCTGATTGTGAGAGTGCTTGTCTTCATGTCATACAACGTAGTACAAATTGGCAGTAGTGTCAATGACACTTTTCGGCCCGACGTATAGCGTTTTATCCCTTACGTAGCAGTAATCAGTCTCGACTTTGCGCGAATTTACCGCTTGGTGTGGGTATTGTAAAGCGAAAATGCGGCGGAGACTTTAGCCGGGAGCTTGGTAGGAATGCGGGTTGTGGTAGGGATAAGATCCGAGCTAACACTGTGAGAGGTCTTGTCGCAGGAGCCCAGCGGGCACGAACAGGGCTTTAGGGCGGCCTAAGCATGCGGGGGCGGACACACCCCCTGCGCAGGCGGGACTTTGGAAGATCAAAGAAGCAAAGGGCAGGGGAGCTTTTCATGAGGAATCCCAGGGAGAGAGTTTTGGTTCTGTGAGTCCGGAGGCGGGAGTCGAAGGCGTCCTTTCGAAACCATTGATCCTTACGAGTAGCAAGTTTTTGGAATTTCCTTGGAAAGTTTGAGAAAAGGCTTCTCAAAATCCGGCGTGACATGAATGACGGTGATCGGGCGAGCCATCCGTCTAGCGGCCCAACTGGGACAGGGACTTTACAGCTTTTGTCCGGCCCTCGCGGTGAGCGGCGTCGCCGCGAACGATCTTTCCCAGCGCGTCCTCGACCTCTGTGAGTCCCCTCTTCAGTCTCGCATACTCTTCGGCATCGATAAGAATTACCTTCTTGCCGGCGAGCTTCTTTGGAAGGCGGATTGAGACGGCAGTTGCTTTCTCAGAAAAAGAAGGATGCTTGGCCATACTTTACCTCCACCGGGTCTTAGCATATCCAGTCCGGAGGTTTTTTTCTATCAATACAGTCCTGTTAGATTCCGCAACCCTGTTCGGCTCTTCACTCCTCCTGGACCAGTTCGCAGCTTTTGTAGTTCTTCTTGGATCTTTCACTGCCTGCCAGTTATCTCATGAGGTGTCCCACTCTCGCCTTCAACTTTAGCGAAAGTCAAGAGGGTCTCGTGTTGGCAAATACTTCAAGCCTGAAATTGAATTGATTTCTCCTTCACTTCAATTCTGCGAGATTTCTGCGACGCGGGCTTTAAACTCTTATCCACGCCCATTTATTGACAGCGGAAAGAGGTTCAAGTTAGATAGAGATGGGCGGCTGGCGAATTGCCGCCGCTGGATGTTGAGTTCAGAAATTCGCCGAGAGCAGGAAGCATGGTGCTCAAATCCATTGGAATCATTGGCTGTGGGGCGATCGGGCAGGCATTGCTCAAGGCGGCAGATGCGGGGAAGCTTGGCGTTCGCGTCGCCGGCGTGGCAAGCCGGACGGAGAAGACAGCGCGTGCTTTCCTGGCCACCCTCCGTAACCCTCCGCCTTACCTGGAACAAAAAGAAGTCATCGAGCGTTCTGACCTGATTGTTGAAGCAGCAGGAGGAGCGGTGGTTCCTGAGCTGGCCCGGCAGGTATTCGACGCGGGCAAGGATCTCATGGTCATCAGCGTCGGCGCGCTGTTGGATCATCCAGAGGTCATGGCAAGATCGAGAGAGATGGGTTGCAGGCTTTTCGTTCCCTCCGGGGCGATTGCCGGATTGGATGGAATCAAGTCGGCGTGCGTCGGAAAAATCTCGCATGTGACGATCACAACGCGCAAGCCGCCTCAGGGGCTGGAAGGCGCGCCCTATATTGTTGAGCGTGGTATTTCACTGGCTGGTTTGAGCGAAGAGCGAGAGGTTTTTTCGGGAAGCGCGCGCGAGGCGTGTCGCGGGTTTCCAGCGAACGTTAACGTTTCTGCCGCAGTAAGCCTGGCTGGAATAGGAGCTGATGCGACACGGATTCGTATCGTGGCTGTTCCCGGTCTCCAACGTAATTGTCACGATATCGAGGTGGAAGGAGAGTTCGGGCGATTGGCTGTCCACCTCGAAAACGTTCCGAGCGAAAACCCGCGCACCGGTCGATTGACGGCTTTGTCGATTATTCGCTCGGTTCAAGATGCGGCGGATTCGGTTCGCATCGGGACCTGATCTCTTGAGCGTTTTCTCGTGCGGCGGCCGGCTTACGCGGCGGGTCCTTTAAAAATCTCGGGGTCGATCTTTCTGGGGCAGCACTGGCCCTGTCCGGCGTTGTTGACCAATTTTCCTCTATCGATGATCACCTGCCCGCGAAGCAGGCTCATGACCGGCCAACCCTTCACTTTCCATCCCTCATAAACCGTGTAGTCTGTCCCGTCGTGCAACTCACCGCTGGTGATGGTTTTTTCCTGGTTCGGATCAAAAAGGACCAGATCGGCGTCGCTTCCCACAGCGATAGTTCCTTTCCGCGGGTAAAGTCCAAATATTCGCGCGGGACCGGCGGTTAAGAGGTAGACCAAACGGTTTAAGCTGATTCTTCCTTTGGCGACTCCCTCGCTATGGAGCAGGGCCAGCCTGGTTTCGACCTGGGCCATGCCTCCAGGGAAATCGGTGAAATCGGGTCCTGGAGGAGGTTGGCGCTTGTGAGTTAAGGTCGTGGCCACATCGTCGGTTCCAACACAGGAAAACGTGCCGTCAGCCAAAGCCTCCCAAAGAGCATCCTGATCGCGTTGGCTGCGAATGGGAGGAACACGATTGAAGAGAAATCCGCGCTCCTCAGAGTAGACGCCATCGGTAAAAAGGAGATAGTGGGGGCAAGTTTCTCCATAGACCGGGAGCCCTTGCTGACGGGCATGGCGCACCGCCTGCGCTCCCTCGGCCGACGTGACATGGTAGACGTAAATGGGCGCGCCAGCCGTGCGGGCAACATAAAGAGCGCGCTGGATGGCTTCGGCCTCGCAGATATTCGGACGACTGGCGGCAAAATAACGAAGCCCATTTTTCCCTTCCTTGAGCAGTTTCCGGCTGAAATGAGAAACCAGACGGCCGTTCTCCGCGTGAACCCCCATAAGACCTCCGTACAGGCGGCAGGCCTCGAGGGCGGCAAAAAGCAATCGATCGTCAACTTTCGATCGCCCGCGGCTCGGCAGCATGAAAGCCTTAAACGATGGGAAGCCTCTCTTGATCGCCTGCTCGATTTGCCAGAGATCGTCAAGCTCCATGGCGGGAAGCACAGCGTGGAGACAGAAGTCCGAAAAGACCGCGCCGTCGGCGTTTTGGAGTTGTCGGTCGATCGCCGAAAGCAGCTCATTAGGCTGGTGCGGCGTGGTGAAATCGAAGAAGGTGGTGGTGCCGCCGTGTATGGCAGCCAGGCTGGTTAGGCCGAATCCACCTCTCATGTTGCCAGCTACGCGGTTCGTGATATGCACGTGCGGATCGATCAATCCCGGGAAAACGTAAAGCCCCGCGGCATCAATGACACGGCTTCCCAGGAGTGGTAGGTTTCCAGTCTGGGCCAGAGCGGAGATTCTTCCCTTTTCTATCCCGATATCGATTGCCTGAGGAGATGGAGAGAGACCGGGATCTATGACCGTCCCGTTGCGGAGCACGAGATCGCAAGTTGAGATAGACATTGTTTTTCCGTCCGGTTTTGTCTGTTCGTTGTGGGCGTGCAAGTTAGCAGAAGACGGAGTTTCGCGTCAATGTTTGACAGCCGTCCAACCAGGTGCTAACCGGCATAATATCACCCAAATCAGCCTATGAAGAATGTTGAGCTATTAGTCCGGATGTTGGAAAAGGCCGGGGTACGGTGGGTATTCGGCATTCCAAGCGGTCCGGTCCTTCCTCTCATCGAGGCTCTGCGCACCAGCAGCATCCAATTTGTTCTCACTGCCAGCGAAACGTCCGCGGCTTTCATGGCTTCGACAGTGGGGCATCTGACTGGCAAGCCCGGCGTCTGTGTCTCGACACTAGGTCCGGGCGCAACCAATCTGGCTACGGGAGTGGGGTGCGCCTGGCTCGATCGCTCGCCGGTCCTTGCGATCACCTGCAACGTAGCTTCGCCCTGGCTCGACCGACGAGTTCAGATGCGAATCGACCACCACGATCTTTTTCGGGCGCTCACCAAGGCAACGCTTTTCCTGAAATCGGGTCAAATTGCTCCGACGGTGGCTCATGCGGTCGCAACCGCATGCTCGGAGCCGCCGGGCCCGGTGCATCTTGATCTACCTGAAGACGTGGCTTCAGCGGAAACGCTCGAAGCCGCTCCCAAAGTGAGCACCCGTTCTGAGCTCCCTGATATTTCCGCGGAGGTGAACCAAGCGTTCTCTGCCGCTTTGAAGCGCAGCCGGCGGCCATTACTGGTCACCGGCCTCACCTTCACCCGGTGCAAAGCCGGGAGGGAGCTTCTCAAGTTTGTTGAAACGCAGAGGATCCCGTTTGTTTCCACGCTTCATGCGAAGGGATTCTTGCCCGAGAACCACCCGCTTTGGGCGGGGGTGATGGGAAGGGCGCGGAGAAGCGATGTCAACGCGTTGATTCAGAAAGCCGATGTGATTCTGGCGATAGGATTCGATCCGGTTGAAATCAACTACGAGGAATGGGCAGGAACATTGCCGGTTCTCCACGTGAGCACCGAATCGGCGGACGCGGGGCCGGAGATTGAGTTTCGGCTCAACCGGGCAGGTGATTTGGATCAGGCCATCAAACGGCTGAACGAACTCACGCCATTCGCGAATGAATGGTCCGCCCTTGAGTTAGAGAAACACAGGAGAAGTCTGGAGCGCTTTTTACATCCCGATTGCCCAGAGTTGGGACCGCATCACGTTCTAGACCTCCTGAGAAAAAAACTGCCTGCTGATGCGATCCTGGCCTACGATGTGGGCGCCCACACACACCAGATAGGGACGCAGTGGCGCACGGATGTGCCTCGGACCTGTCTTTGCACAAACGGTTGGTCCTCGATGGGTTACGGCATGCCAGCCGCATACGCTGCAAAGCTTGTCCATCCGGACAGAGTCGTTGTGGGGATAGTCGGAGACGGCTGTTTCCAGATGACCGCCGGCGAGGCTGCCCTGGCAAGGAGGCTGAATTTGGCGGTGCCGATAGTCGTGTTAAAAGATGGCTGGCTGGGTCTTATGAAAGTGAAGCAGGAAAGAAAGGGCTATCCGCTTTCCGGAGTGTATCTGGGCAAACCCATGGAATCTCCCGCGCACTATTTTGGCGTGCCCTGCCGGGGCGCGAGGGACGAAGCAGCGCTGGCGGAGGCCATTGAGTGGGGACTCAACCTCGGCGGGCCAGCCATTATAGAGGCTTTTATCGATGTGGAGCCTTATTCGCTGACTGTCTTTGACTGAAAATCCAATTTCGAAATATTCCAACTGTGTCTGAGCGCGACCGTTTCCGATGGGCGATTCTCGCCCTCATCAGCGTTTCCCACATCATGGGTGCCGCCGCCCAATACGGGATCAGCACACTGGCGCCTTTTTATCAGCAGGATCTTCAGCTCTCACGCGCGCAGGTTGGGCTTTTTTTTTCGGCCTTCTATTTGGGCATGGCGGGACTCTCCATCGCGGCGGGATGGTTAGCCGATCGCCTGGGCGTCAGGGCCACGACCCTCAACGGTCATCTCGTATTGGGAGTTTGCACCGCGGCAGCAGCCTTGGCGCCGTCTTTCGCGTGGGCGTTTGGCTTTTTTTTTCTGGCTGGTCTCGGCTACAGTTTTCTAAATCCGGCTTCTACCAAAGGCGTGATGGCCTGGTTTCACCGCGACGAGCGCGCGACTGCAATGGGAATCAAGCAGACCGGCGTGCCAGCAGGCGGGGTGGTCGCGGCGTTGTTGGGTCCCTCTCTGGTCATGTTCGCGGGATGGCGCGCCGCG
This sequence comes from Deltaproteobacteria bacterium, assembly GCA_016210115.1. Classification (GTDB taxonomy): domain Bacteria; phylum Desulfobacterota; class Binatia; order UBA9968; family UBA9968; genus JACQUW01. The sequence goes on from JACQUW010000131.1 coordinate 20,371, forward strand.
CTGGCCGGTCTCGGTATCATCAATCTCTTATTTGGGTTTATTTTTTGGGCGTGCTGGCGCGAGCCTGCTGGGGAAGTCGTGAAAGCTGATTCCTCCCAACTTTCCATCCAACCAGGCAAGGGGGCGCTGAACGTCTATACTCTTCTCTGTGTCAGCTTTGGGACCGCGCTGTTCCTTGTGGCGCAGATGTCTTTGATCACCTACGTTCCTCTCTACCTGAAAGACGTGATGGGATTCTCTTCCTACCGGGCAAGCCAGGCACTGGCATTAACGCAGGCCGGGGCGATGGCGGGACGAATTGGTTGGGGAATTGTCAGCGACCGGCTCTTTCGCGGACGGCGGAAGAGTGTTTTGCTCATTATCGGATTTCTCTCAACGATCATCACCGTCGGTTTAAGTCTTGTACTTCCAGGTTCGTCATTGTTTACTATTCTGCCGTTGATCTTTATTGCGGGCCTGTGCATGGTAGGCTATCAGGGAGTATCTTACGCCCTGATCGGCGAGATAGCGGGAAAAGATAGGACCGGCATGGCTCTGGGCCTTGTTATTACGGTGAATTCGATCGGAGCGATTTTCGGCACGCCCCTGTTCGGCTATCTGGTCGATGCAACCGCCTCTTACGCGATCGGCTGGCAAGTTCTTGCGGGAATAATGTTGTTGGGGACGGTGGCGTTAGTCTTTTTTTTACAGGAGCCTCATTCTGATTAAAGCGGATACTTAACAGAATGTTTCAGCTTTCTGGATCACTGATCGGCTGCAGAGAATCGATCCTGATGGCGAATTTGCGAAACAATCCGGGGCCAGGGAACATCTCGTATTTTGTCATTTTGACTCTTTCAGCAAACTTCGCGATACGTTAACATATTGCTAACTCCCTGAGACTCTTGAGCTGAATTGTTGTAATTTGAGCGCCAGCCGTTGGCATGGTTCTCGCATAGCTCGGAAACTGATCTTTCGACGGCTGCCATAAATGAGTCTCTAACAATTGGAGAAATCGATGAGTGAAAAAAATGTCATTATGGTAGTGGACGACAATCGGGATCTGGTAGAGATCTTAAAAAATATTCTCAGCGCCAAGGGGTACGAGGTCCATTGGGCCTATAGCGGCAAAGATCTCTTTGCTCTCCTGAACGATCACAGGCCGGATCTGATTCTGCTCGATATTATGATGCCTGAAATGGATGGGTTGACGGTGTTGGCCCACCTGAGAGGATCTCCCGCCACATCCAAGATTCCGGTGATTTTGCTGTCAGCCAAGAACCGCATTGAAGATGTGTTGAACGGTTATGGCAAAGGCGGGGACTACTACCTCAGCAAACCTTTTACTCCAACTCAATTGATCAACGGCATCGAGGTTGTGCTTGGGACGGAGCACAACCCTCAGCAGTCAAAAACTCCCGCGCCATAATTCCAGGCCGCCACATCATCTTTCCCGGTCGATCTCAAGGGATCAACAATACTTTTCCAGTTGTCTTTCGGCTCTCCAGTTGCTTTTGAGCTTCCGCGGCGTCTGCCAAAGCAAACACTTTGTGGATCCGGAGTTTCAACTCTCCGCTCGCGATCCAGCCGAAGAGCTCGCTGGCGCGGTGGAGAATCTCGTCGTGATTCGCCGCATAATGAAGGAGGCTCGGACGCGTTACAAAAAGGGACCCTTTTGCCATGAGCGTTGCCAAATTAAAGGGTGGGACGGGTCCGCTCGATTGGCCGAAGAGGACCAGATATCCCCGCGGCGACAAGCAGTCGAGACTCCTTTCAAAAGTCGCCTGGCCCACCGAATCATAAACCACATTCACTCCCGCGCCGCTTGTCAGTTTTTTGACTTCGGCCGCAAAATCGGTCCGGGTGTAGAGGATGACTTCGTCCGCGCCTGCTTTCTTGGCCAGCTTGGCCTTTTCATCCGTCGAGACGGTGCCGAGAACGGTGGCTCCCAGGCGCTTGGCGATTTGAACGAGAAGCAAACCGACCCCACCGGCGGCGGCGTGGATGAGCGCCTTTTCGCCCTTTTTAAGCGCGTACGTGTTGCGCGTCAGGTAATGAGCGGTCATTCCCTGGAGCATGACGGCCGCCGCTGAGCGCGAATCGATGGTATCGGGCAAAGGCGCCAGCTTCCAGGCAGGCACGATGGCAAATTCAGCATAAGATCCAAGCTCCATCGCGTACGCTACACGGTCGCCTCTTTTCACCTCCGTAACATCAGGACCGACTGCATCGACGACACCGGCCGCTTCCATCCCCAACGTCACTGGGAGATTGAGCGGGTAGAGACCCGTGCGTTGATAAATATCGATAAAGTTCACGCCGGTGGCCTCAATCCTGACTCTTGCCTGGCCCGGGCCCGGCTCCGGGATGGTTATTTCTTCGCAACGGAGCATTTCGGGAGCGCCATATTGATGTACCGTTACAGCTTTCACGATCGAACTCCTCTCTTGCTGTCTGTAGTCGGGTGCGCGTAGAGCCACGTTTAGGTGAATAATGGGAAAATAGCAACCAACGCCGGAACGCTCGTTTTAACGATGGTTGTGCGAGAGAACGACAATTTCGATGGTCTGGGGGAGTTGTGCCTTGGAAATGCTAAAAACTCTGCCGTTGATTCTTTTCACGCGCGGCTCATTCTGGACGTATTCTTCTACTGCGCCTTCCCACCAGTAGTGCTTTGGAATCGCGATTTTTGGATTCACCTGCCGTGTTACCTCTTTCGCCTCTTTAGCAGTGATCGTGTAAAATCCTCCGGCCAAAGGGACCAACAGAATATCGATTTTGCCCAGCATCTTGAGTTGAGCAGGGGTGAGATGATGTCCCAAGTCTCCGAGATGAGCAATACAGATGCCGTCGACGCGAAATACGAAAATAGCGTTTTTCCCTCGCTGCAGCCCCTGACTTTTGTCGTGGTAGGCGGGGACTGCGTAGACCGAGACATCCCGGATGCTCATATGAATCTGGCTCCAGTTCTCTCCGCCAGGGGTTAGCCCCTCCAGAATCACCGGCTTTCCCTTCGCCATCCAGATGTTACTGTGCGGCCCGTGCTGATGACTTGTGGTGACAATATCCTGGGGCTCTTGCGGCCATGGCAGATCCGAGCGGGTGTGAGGATCGGTGAGAATCCGCGTTCCCTTCGAGGAAGTAATCTGAAACGTGGAGTGGCCAAACCATTCGATTGCGATGGAGCCGCTGTGGCTGGCAGCGACCTTAAAAATTTTACCTTGAACCACCTCCATCTCATGACAAAAACTCAGGCTGTTTTTAGGAAGAGCCAGTATGAGTCCTACGAAGGAAACTAAAGTGAGTACGTTCTTATAGCGCCTGCTGCCGACTGCCCGCTGTATTCTCATTAGATCAGTCCCCACTTCCGGCGCATCCACCATTCGCTCGAAAGCAGCAGCAGGATGGGCAAAAAAGTCCAGAGCGTGCTCCAGAGCTGGATCTGGCGTCTCTCCACTATCTCCGCGGGCTTGAGCGAATCGAGCTTTGCCGCCATGCGCTCGAGGCTTTTCTCATCCCAATCTGAAATCGAGATGAAGTCGCCTCGGCTCTTATCCGCGATCTGCTTCAAGAGATCCGGCCGGGGTCGCCCGTCTTCCGCCTCGCCGAAGGTATGCGCTGCTACGAAGCTCTTGCTATCTTTACCCAGGAGCTTGCCTGAAAGGGTCGCGTCCGCTTCTAGTCGGTATGCGCCCTCTCGACTCGGAGTAAATTCACCCGCATAGATGCCTTCCTCTGTTTCTTCCATACTGTCGAGCATTGTCGATTCATCTTCAGGGCCCGAGATTCGGACCCGGAGGGTTGCCCGCGCGGCAGGAGTAAAATCATCCTTCAGCACTTTGACCGTGAAGATGATCTTTTCCCCGGGAGCTTTGGACCCGGCCAGCGGCTGGATCTGGACCTGCTCGAAAGAGGGTTCCTGCGCAAGCCACCGCACCGCCTGGCGAACCAATTTGAGATGGTTTTGCGGGCTTTCTCTTTGGCCCACGGCCACCAAATTCCAGCGCCAGAAGTCGTCGCTCATGAGCGCCAGCGTGCGTCCTTTGCCGAATCTCCCGACCGTCAGCAGAGGATATCCTGTTCCCGCTCCGTCGGTCGTGGCCAAAAGGAGTGCTTCGCCTCTCGCTCGAAGGACCTGATTTAAGGTTGTAAGAGGGGGCATTCTCTTCCACGTCGCTTCGTTGACGGCAGGATCTGAAAACAAACGGGTTACAGGATGAGCTTTGCCCGCGGTCGTGAGCAATCCGCGCACCTGCACGCCGTTCTGGTAGCTTCCTTTCCCATCCAACTCCACCGGCAGAAGATCACGGAGGGAGCTTTCCGCGTAACCTCCCCGGTCAAACGAACGAGAACCTCCCAGCATCGCAAATCCTCCGCCATCCCTCACGAACTCCCTGACTTTTTCCAGATAGATGATGTTGAAATACGAGCGATAGGAAAAGTCATCAAAGACGACGATGTCAAAGTTCTTGATCTCCTCCAGAAAGATCTCATCGATGGGAAAAGGGATCAGGCTGAGCTGGTTATCGGGAACATCGACGCTATCGGTCGGGGTTCTGAGAAAGACAAATGAAACGAGATCAATGAAAGGATCCTGCTTCAGAGCCATGCGCAGGAACCGATAATTCCAGGACGGAGAGCCGGAGAGCGTCAGGACGCGGAGCTTGTCGCGCTGGACATCAATCTTAAATTCCTTATGGTTGTTCTGCAGGATCGCTTCTCCCGCCTGCGCGGGAACGGCCAGCGTGAAACTATGGGAGCCGATCTCCCGTGGGATGTACGAGAGGGTTACCCGCTGCTCAAATGGATCACGGTCAATCGTTATCGAGCGGCTGGAAATGAGATTTTTCCCCCGGTTGAAATAAAGCGGGACGGTCTTACCGGCGAGGCCGTAGGCCTGCACGGTCATGTCCAGCTTGACTTCCCTCCCGCGAAACGCGAATTCGGGCGCTCTAAGATCTGTAATTCGCAGGTCAGCGTATTTGCCGCTGTCGGCAACTCCGACAGCGAAAACAGGAATGCGCAAAGAAGGGAGATCATCGACGGATTTGATCTCGCCGTTGGTAATGCCGTCGCTGAAAAGAATGATTCCAGCCGAAGAAGGGTCTTCTCCGATTTGCCGCAAACCCTCCAGGAGTCTGGTTCCTCGGCCCTGCGCCGCCAGTTGAGAAATCGCGGCCGGTCCAACCGCTGTCATGCCCGTATCCAGGTGATAGATTTGAAGATTGTAGTCCCTCGCCAACTTCTGGATCAATGGTTCTTTGCCGTTCAGGAGCTTCTCTTTAACGAAATCGATTCTGCTCTTGCTCGGCTTTCCCTCTTCCCCGGGGTCAATCGCGGCCGGCAAAGCCATACTCTGAGAGGTGTCAATGACCAGCGTCAAGGGATGGCGCAGCCTGCTCACCCGTCGCTCAACCAAACCGGGGCTCAAAAGAAAAAAGACGAGAAGGGCGTATACCAACCCGCGCAAAAGGATTAAAAGCAAGCCCTTCGGCGCGCCGAGCCGGCGCCTGAAGCTGAGAAACTGGTGTAGGAGAAGAGCCGACGCCGCCAGTGCTATGGCCACGAAAGCCCACCAGGGAACTCCCCCCGTAAAATAGAATTCACTCATGTTTCAATCTTGTCCGAAGGCTCACCTTCAGTCTGTATCGAGTGCACAATCTCGCTCATCTCGAGAGTCTTTTTCGGATAAAAGGAACATGGATGAGGTCCTCTTTATAATTCTCGGTCATGGCGTAAAGAACGAGGTTGATCCCCAGGTGGAATGCATCCCGTCTTTGCTCCTCCCCTCCGGGCGTGCACGGATTCAACCAGTTGCCGAGCTGGTCTTTTTCCCACGCACCACCGAGATCGTTGTGACAGTAGACAACCGGCGTGCTGGTTCCGACGCTGATCCCTTCGAGATAGGGGATGACCATTCTCATCCCCCCAATTCGCCTGATCAGATAATAGCTTCGCATGGCCGCGTGTGACAGGGAGATTCTTTGGAACTCTTTCTCGGGGAAAACGTTTTTCATTTCGCGCCGGAAGCTTCTGTCAAAGCCATAGCCGGGCTGCCCCAAGGCATCGTCCGCCAGGATAAAACCGCCATAAGAGAGGAATCGCCGCAGATTTTCGATTTCTTCTTGAGTGAAAGGCTCAAAGTCGTATCTACCGGTCATGTAGATAAACGGATAAGAGAAGAGATCCCGATCGGTTAAAGTGACCTCGTGGCGAACGGGAGCCGCCTCCACACTGGTGCGCGTCATCAGTTCCTGAATCAGCGGCGTGACGGCCAGAGGATGAGGGTTCCAGTCACCGCCGCGGTATTGGAGTTGCGCGAAAACGAACTGGATCGGGTCTTTGACTTTTTGCGGATGGCTGGCGTCAAGCCGCCCAAAATCGAAGACGGTCCCCAGCAGCCCGTAAAAAAACGCGCGCAGTGCCTCTCTTCTATTCATCATAAATGCGTTGTGCGAGCCAGCTTTCGAAACCTAGCGTGAGAATCAAGAGAAACAGCAAAGGGAAAGAAAGATCGGTTCTCTTCCCGCCCGTTTTAAGGGCTTCCATGGGAAAAACCTGCGCCCGGATCGGGCGGAGCTTGGCTTGAAGCTCTTGCTCGCTGATGGCTTGAAGACGCGATTCCAGGAAGGGAGAATTGACTGAGTAAAACTGGACCGCATCTCTCGCGTCTCCGACGGCAGGCAAAATGAGCCGGTAGATTCCGGCCAGATCGTTCTCCTTAAACGTGGCCGAGGCCCTGCTCCCATTGGAGCCAATGGTGACCTGTCTCTCCTTCCCATCGGGTTTGAGGATTTTTGCGCTTTTACCGACATAGCCGGGAGGTAGAGAGATCGCTTTCAAGTTTCCCACGGCAATACCCGGATCCAGCGCTCCCTTTTTCTCCCCGCTGAGATAGCTGACGACGGACTGAAGAAGCGGAAGATAAACGGTCTTTAGCGGCAGGTCCGTCCACTCCCGGTCTGCAGAGGTGGCAAAAAAAAGGACGCGCCCTGATCCTATTTTTCTCTCCGAGAGAAGGGCATCTCCGTTGCCCAGGGTTAGCAGAGCCGACCGGCCGGAGGCTTCGGAGTGAAAATAACCACGAACTTTTGTTGACCGGAGCGTGTCTTTCAAGATCGGGTCGGAAAGGCTTTGCAGCACGGGATGGGCAAGGTCGAATTTTTCAATTTTTTCTCCATCGGATTGCCCGGCGATTTTTTTTTCTCTTAAAAGCGCGGGCAAAATGGCGGGAGAAGACTGGAAAAGCTTGCGATTGTAATCTTCCGCCTGGACCCGATCTCCGGCAAAGAAAAGCAGGCCGCCTCCCTTTTGTACAAAATCCCTGAGGCGCGGCAGCAGCGAGTCGGGAACTGTCGGTACGTTGCAGAGAATCAGGACCTGGTAATTCTCCAGCGGGGTAGAAGTCAACCCCTCAGGAACAATGACCGTGGGAACGAAGAGCGAGGAGCTCTGAGCCCCGGTCGGGTTTAAGGCCCGGACCAGAAAGAACGTCTCGCTTTGGACCAGAGACGTCTGAGGATCCCCATCGACGACTAACACTTTGATCCTGTCTTGGGACTGCAAAGTAAAATAGTGCGTGGCGTTTCCGGCCAGCCCGGCCTTCCTCAGGGCTACATATCCATGGTGGAATCCCGCCTGCGCCAGGGTGAATTGGAAAGGAACACTCAATTCCCCTTTTGCCGGGAGCGCCACCAGTTTTTGGTCTTTCTTCTGCTCGTCAATGTAAAGCTGAACGAGCAGGTCTTTGACGTCCACGTCCGTGAAATTGGCGAGCACGGCTTCGAGCCGGGTGGGAGTCCCGACGCCCACCCCCTGAGTCCCCGCTCGTATTTCCTGAATGGTGGCGTTTGGGAGCGGCTCTTTTCTCTCCACCTTGATGATCTTTACCGGAACAAGCGGGTCATATTGGCGCAGGCTGGAAAGCGTGAATCGATCCCAGCCAGCCAGTCCCGCATCGGTTATTACCCAGATTTCTTTTTGGGCTGCCGGCTCCTTCAACAGCTCATAGGCTCGTGTCAAAGCTGAAGTGAAATCGGCAGTTCCCGCGGAAATTTCGATCTGATCAAGCTCTCGTATGAGGGACTGGCGGTCGGGGTTGAAACGCGGCTCGGCACCGGATTTTGGATTGGTGAGGATCAGGGCCGCCTGATCTCCCTCCTTCAACGATGAAAGGATGAGGCCCGCCGCTTCTCTTCCTTGCTTGAGCCCTTCTCCCTCTCCGCTCCATTTCATGCTCAGGGAATTGTCGAGAATAATTGCCAGTGATATAGATCCTCCGCCGGCGAAGAGCCCGGCCCCGCTCTGAAAGATGGGATTGGCCAGAAGGAGGACCAGAACGCAGATCGCCAGGGTTCGCAGGGCCAGGAGAATCCAGTGGCGCAGACGACGCGAGCGGGCGATGCGGCGCTGTGAAAGAACGATAAAGCGAACCGCCGGAAAACGCATCTTCTTCAGCTTGCGCCGGTTTAGCAGATGAATCACCAGCGGAAGGGATGCGGCGAAAAGCCCGAAAAGATAGACGGGATGAAGAAAAAAGAGCGACATAATCGCTTACCCTCTCCAACTCAGATAACTGACGAGGGCCTGGTCCAAAGGGGTGGACGTGGAGATTAGCTGGTAATCGATGGTGTTCTGCCGGCACTCCTTGCGCATGTGGTCGATAAATTCTTCCACGACAGCCTTGTAAGCCTTCCGGATCGTTCTGGGATCGGCCACGATCCGGACATCAGCCTGTTCCAGATCTTCAAAGAGGATGTTGCCGTCAAACGGCAACTCCAATTCGGCATTGTCCAACAGGTGGAAGACGATAACGTCGTTGCCCTTGAAGCGAAACAGCCGCAGGCCTTTGAGAATCTCTTCAGGATGGTCCAGGAGATCCGAAACCAGGATAACCAAACCTCGCCGCCTGATCTTTCCCGCTATCTCCTGGAGAACTTTGCCGACGTTAGTTTCACCCGCCGGCTTCCGTGCCTCAAGCTCACGAAGGATCTCTATTAAGTAGCCTCTCCTGGCCTTTGGAGGAATGAACGAGTCGATGGAGCTGGAAAAGGAAACCAGGCCGGCCGCGTCCTGCTGTCTCAGTATGAGGTGGGCCAGCGAAGCGGTGAGGATGCAGCCATATTCGAATTTGCTTATTCCATTTGACGAATAATCCATCGAGCCGCTGGTATCCAGGAGCAGGTAAGCCCGGAGATTAGTCTCATCTTCATATTCTTTGATGAAATATTTGTCGAATTTTCCCAGGGCCTTCCAGTCCACCCGGCGTATCTCATCTCCAGGGGAATATTCTCGGTGCTCTTCGAACTCCACGCTGAAGCCCTTTGAACGGCTTCGATGGATTCCCGACATGATTCCCTCCACGACCCAGCGCGCCCTCAGGTAAAGGTTGGAGAGCCGCGCCAGAACGAGGGGATCAAAATAGCTTTTGTCGCCGTTGGTCATGAACCAAAAAAAAATCGAACTCGCGATCCCCGGCCGGGTCGCGCAGACTATCCCGCCGGCTTGCCGTCGTCGGACGGCTTCACTTCAGTCAACAGGCGAGCGATGATATCGAGTGACGAGAGGCCTTCGGCCTGTGCCTTGAAGTTGGGGATGATCCTGTGCCGAAGGACGGAGAAAGCAAGCGCCTGGATGTCCTCGGCGGAGACCGCATAGCGTCCCTGTAAAATCGTTCTGGCTTTGGCGCCGAGGATCAGATACTGGGAGGCCCTGGGCCCCGCGCCCCATTCGACATAGTCCTTGATGAACTGCGGCGAAGCGGGATTCTGCGGCCTCGATTTTTGGCTCAAAGAGACGGCGTAGCCGACCACGAAAGGCGAGGCCGGGACCAGCCGGACCAGCTGCTGGTAACGGAGTATGGCGGGGCCATCCATCACCTTCTTCGGAGAGGGCTTGCCGACAGAAGTCGTCTGCATGACGATCTGAACTTCATCCTCGAAAGGGGGATACTGGATCTCGATATTGAGCATGAAACGGTCAAGCTGGGCTTCCGGTAAAGGATAGGTTCCCTCCTGCTCGATCGGATTCTGAGTCGCCAGCACGAAGAACGGCAAGTCCAGGGGGAAAGTTGAACCGCCCGCCGTGACTTTATATTCCTGCATCGACTGAAGCAGAGCGGCCTGAGTTTTTGGCGGCGTCCGGTTGATCTCATCCGCCAGAAGAATGTTTGTAAAGATCGGCCCTTTGAGAAATTGGAACCTTCTCCGGCCGGTTTCGTCTTCCTGGAGAATGTCGGTGCCAGTGATATCAGAGGGCATGAGGTCGGGAGTGAACTGGATACGGTTGAAATCGAGGTCAAGGATCTCGGCCAGAGTGCTGATCAATAACGTCTTGGCCAGCCCGGGAACACCGACGAGAAGACAATGACCTTTCGAGAAAAGCCCCGTTAAAACCTCTTCGACCGCCTTTTCCTGTCCCACAATAACCTTGCGAATCTCGCCCAGCATCGCGTTTTTTTTCGCGGCGAATTCCTGGATCGCCTCAATTTCCTGATCCATCATCTCACTTGCTTGCATTGCTTACCCTCTTCAACGTCTCATTTGGTTTTCATGAGCCTGTCCAGAGTGGCCCTGGCCTGTTTGCTTTTGTCCTGCTCTCCCAACCCCGCATAGACGTCGGACAAGAGCCGGTGGATCAAAGGATTGAACGGATTGATCTGAATGGCCTCTTCAAGGGCTGCTCTGGCTTCCGGATGGTTCTTCTTGGCATGGTAGAGCCGTCCCAGTTGAATGTAGGTGCTAACATGGTCCGGCTCCAGGTCCCGGGCTTTCTTCAAGTGTGGCAGGGCTTCATCGTATTTGTCCCGTTGAATCAGAACCCGCGCGAGTTTGTTGAGAATAACGGGCGAATGGGGACTTGCCTGCAGAGCCCGTTGGTATTCTTGACTCGCGGCGACGGCCCGGCCCCGCCCCAAAAGCTCGTCACCGAGATGAGTCCGATTGCGGGCGACCACGGACTGAATCTCTCTCAATTCCACCATCTCCTCGTCGTCTTTCTGATTTGTCTTGACCTTGAGCTTGCGCACCCGGCTTCCCTCTATCGGCTTAAGTCCCTTCTCTTTGAGGAATTTTTTCCACTCGGTTTCGAAAGCTCCAAAGGAGCTTGCGAAAAGCTGCTCGATGGCCTCAGTAGTCGGCTTTCTCTTCAATTCGGCCAGCAGGGTTCTCAGTCCCGGCGCTCCTTTCCGGCGATGAATGAAGTCGATCGCCGAGGCGGCCTCCGCATAGGCCAATTGCACTTCCTCCGGGGTTTCCAGATAAATCAGGGAAGGCTCCATTTTTTTAAAGCCCACAAATTGGTTTTTTTCCAGAGCCCGTGCCAAAAGCGTCTGATTCGCCGGGGTGAGATAGTCTTCCTCATCGGGAGCCGGATTCCGTCGCCGCCACGCCGTCTCATAAAAACGGGCCATGCCCTCGTGCAGCCAGATGGGCGCCTTATTATCGCTGAGCCCGACGATAACGAAGTGCAAATATTCGTGGCTGAGCGAGTCGAGCCAGCGGTAGCCATGCATCAGGGTTCGGGGAGAAATTGTCATGATCTTGTTGAACTTGCAGATCCCCACAGCTCCGGTTCCCTCTATGTCTTTCACCGACAGTGTCGAGATCGCGTTAAAGGACGCGACATCCGGAGCGATCTCGACGCGAACTTTTCCCTCCGGGAAATACCCCAATGCTTTGCCGATCGACTCGCGGCTCCTCTCGAGCGTTTCGAGAGCGTAGGAGGCCAGAATCCCGTCTCTTTGCTCTTCTAAGAAGAGCGCGAAGTGAGAGCTCTCGTAGCGCTTGAGCTTTTTGGTTGTATCAAGCGTCTGTTGCGCCAGGAGGCGGAGGGCCTGCCGGCGTTCATCTTTTGATTCCGTATTCAGCGCCTGCTCTGCTGAACGCAGGGCCTCTTCATAGCGGCCCTGGTGCAATCGGATCCGGGCGGTGAAGTCCAACGCTTCAGGGGATTTGGGATTTTCACGCAAGAGCCGGGCTGCAATCTCGTCTGCCTGAGGCAGGCGCCAGGCGTCCAGGTATTCCTCGCCTTGCTTCAGGAGCGCCTCGTTAGCGCCCGCCGGCGCCGGGCTGAGAGCGAAAAGCGCCAGAAACGTTAAATAGCCCCATGCCAGCGGCAGGCACGAGATACCGGGGCCGACCGAATAAGAAGGAACTTTCTTGACTTTCAAGACGAACTACTCTGAAAGATTTCTGAAATAGCTTTCGATTTGTTCTTTGAACTGAGAAGGCATTCCTTGCTTCAGCGCTTCCACGATCTCCTCGCGGAAGCTTCGAGGCGCCTTGTAGTCTTCTTTTCCCGGAAGTTGGAATCGCTCCATATCAAGACCCGTAATTCCACCCTCAACCTCAAATTGCGGGAACTCGGGCATTCCGGGCAGGGGGACCAACTGTCCAGACGGTAGAAATCGGCCCATTCGGAACAGGCGAGAAACAGGCATTCGTCCAAGTTGCCCGCGCTGGGCCAGTTGCTGCATGGAATTCTGCATCTGCTGTTGCGACTGAGAAAGCAGGTCCAGAGCTTCCCGCTCCGGAGGGATGGCTCCTTTGCCATCGAGGTCGGCGAGGCGGTTCTGAGCCTTCCCCATGGCGGTCCCGGCCTCCTGAAGATTCTTGGTGATCTTGGGATCGAGCGATGGAAAAAGCTGAAATAAAGAATCGAGCTTTTCGTGCAACTCCTCCGCCCTTTCCTTAAGAACACTCTCCCGGTGGGAAAGGTCGCGGAGTCTCTTTTTTTCCGCCTCGCCGAGCGCCAATGACGGCTCTTGCAGCAGCGCCTCCAACTGTCCTTTGAGCTCTCTAAAACTGCCCTCGGCTTTCTTTGCCCTATTCTCCTGCTCAGGAGTTCGTTTTTTTTGCAGCTCTTTACGCGCCATCTCCATAATTTCGCTGAGGCCCGTAAAATCCTTATTGAGCAGCCGCGAGATCATGTTTTTTACCAGATTGTTGACCGTCGCATCATCCAGAGAGTCCTTTGAAGAGGCGCTGCTCTCCCTCTCTTCGTCGGGGAAAAGCTCCGCCAGGCGGGAGAGTTCCTGCTGGGCTTTGGCTTGAAACTCTTCGAGCTTTTGCTTCAACCGGTCGTCTCTCTCTCCCAGACTTTTCTTTTGGACGGCCTCGGTTTCCAACAGGATCTCCTGCTGCTCGCGCAGGATCTGCTGCAGCTCGTTCGAAGAGCGCGTCATCTCTCCCTGCATTCTCCCCATCATCGACGACATGGCGGATCGATTGGCTCCCTGCAAGGCGGCGACCATCGAGGCCATCTGGCTGAAGAGCTCTCGGGCGAGCTGCATCGCCCCCTCAATGTCCCCCTGCATGAGCTTCTTGCGGATCTCCTCGAGAGCCGAGAACATTTCATTGAAGCCGAGGCCGCGCAGGGCTTCACTGTTGACGAAATCATCGGGAAGCCGGGAAGCGAACTGAGAGAGCGATTGTTGGAGAGAAGAGAGCATCTTGGCCAGCTCTGAGATTTCTTTCAGGACTGCGTCCAGGTTCTTGTCACCGCTCTTGAGCCGATCCAAAGAATCCAGCAGTCGCTCCTGGCTTTTCATGAGGTCCTGCGCCGTGGCAGCGACCTCTTGTCCCTTGAGTCTCTTCCCGATCTCCTCCGAGAGAAGAGACATCCTTTCGAGCTCCGACGACATCTCGTCGTGGAGAGTCGTTTTGTCCTCGGGCGTGGCGGCCTGATTTTTTTTCTGCAGGAGCTCTTCCTTCGTGTATTTGAGATTTCGCTTCAACGCTTCCAGATCCGACCAGGTGGCGAAGTCGGATAGCCGGTCTTTTTCGGCGCGGCGCATCGCCTCCTCGATGCGCTGCATCATGGCATCGGCCTTTTGCTCGAAGCTTCGTTCCGCATCCTCCCCCGTCGAGCGCGCTTTCTCTTTCTCCGCAGACGGGGTTTCGAGATGGTCTGCCAAAAGATCGAGCATCTGGCGCGACAATTCCTGGATCATCTCGGAAACGTGCCGGTGCTCTCCCTTAAGATCTTTGAGCCTGAGTCTCAGGGGCCTGGAAGAGCCCGTCTTCGGACCGGAAACGGTATCGTTATCCAGCACTTCCAGGTGATAAATTGCCTCGTCTCCCTGGCGCAGCCCCAGCTTGCCCAAATCCCACTTAAATTGCTCCCGCACGATCATTTTTTTGTTCGCGTCTCTCTCGATCGGGAGTCTTTCCTGCCGGTCACCGACTTTGAATGAGAGATGGATTTGCTGAATTCCGAAATCGTCTCTGGCGCTGAATTCCAGCGGCAGGCTTTCGTCTCCGTTCACCTCCAGGTCTTCGACGGGTTTCAGGAGGTCGACCGTCGGGAGGCCGTCCGGGTTCACGCGGAGCTCATAGGTGATCGGCGAGTTGCGAAACGCCAGGGGATCCTCGATCACAATCCGGTATTTCTGCGACTGAAACAAGACGAGATTCCCCTGGATTTTTCTGCCTGCGACCCTTAGCGGCACCTCTTTACCCCCATCGAGCAGGAGTCGCGCCTTGAGAACTTCCTTGGTTGCCAGAGCATCGAGGCGGAGAGTCGAGCCTTTGATGCCTTCGACGTTCCCCCCTTGAATCACCTGTGCCGGAAGCCCGGTGTAGTGCGGAGGATAGAGTGTGATCGTCAGGTTGCCGATCTCGGGCGGGTCGACGGTTTCAATCATATACCGGGACGAGGTAAACGGACCGGTTTTGACGCTGTACTCCACGCTCGCCTGGAGATCCTGAATAGTGGCGGAGAACTTTCCTTCGCCAATGGGCTGCATCCGGATTTTTTCTTCCGGCGTCTTATTCGGGAGAGAATCCTTGTGCTGTGAAAACACCAGATCCATGGATTTCGGAATTGCGCCGGAAGCCGTCGCCTGGACGGTGACCGCAGAGCCGCGGACCACGCGGATTCCTTTAGGAATGACATCTATGAATGTCTCGGACGGGGGCAGATCCCTCAGGGGATTTGTCAGGAGACTAAAGGTGTCTCTCACGGAGGAAGGATTGAAAAGAACCATCGCGAGCACGGGAATGAAAAGCATTCCCAGCAAGCGAAGCTCAGCCCCGATCCGGCCGGTATGCACCAAATCTTCCACGTTGATCGTTTGGAGTTGCTTGCGCGTTGCCCGAAGAAGGGCGAGGACCATTGAAATCGAAAGGCTCTGAACGGATTTCCCATCGGCAAGCTGGGGATAAAGCTGCAATGAGTTGATTAAATTGTTCTTGAGCTCAGGATGCAGCTTTTCAACATAGCGGGCGGCCCATTCACGAGAAACCCGCCGGCACAAAAGAAAGAGGGTCCAGCTCGTAAGAAGAACGACCAGGGCGGTTGTAATGACGGTGTAGACGAGCGGGGCATAGGGAAAAACGCTCTTGATTTCTCTGACGGCCACGCCGACAGAGAAGAGCAAAACAAATCCAATCGCGATCAGGCAAAGCCCTTCGACGCCCCGAATGATTCTGAGCCGTCGAATAAATCGGGCGAGAAACGACGAGAGCTCACTGTATTCTTCCTGTCCCATGGTTTAACCCAAAAAGATATTACCCTTGAATCTGACCCTTGTCCATCCACCCCAGCCCGGATAATTAATGGATGAAGACGTTTGCGCTCCGGGTCCCGCGCCTTGAATGGCTTGAACTCTTCGAATATTATGGATGGTTCAGGGCTGGCCTTAAGAACCGGACAGGTGCGCGGGCTCTTTCCTGGTTTTGCAAATCATACAATTGGGCGAATTAGATATTGGCAACTCGGCTCATCTTGTGGTATGCCAATTTTTCGACAAATTGAAGGTTCACGAAATCACTTGGAGAAGGGAAATGTGGGAGGCAATGCTGAATCTGGATAATGACACGCTAATTTTTCATGAAGGCTATGATTTTGATGACGAGCATGACGACACTGAGCAGATAGATGAAGATCATCCGATGTGGCGCTCGGAGCGAATAGCTCTGACTTCAGTCGGTATCGACATCGGCTCTTCCACCTCGCATCTCATTTTCTCCCGCCTCATTCTGCGGCGGCAGGGGATTGCGTTATCCAGCCGGTTCGTGGTGGTAAAACGGGAAGTCCTTTACGAGTCCCCCATTCTGCTGACTCCTTACGTGGACAAAACGACGATCGATACCCAAAAACTCGACGAGTTTATCCATGAGGCATACGCGTCCGCTGGCTTGACCCCGAAGGCTATCGACACTGGGGCCGTCATCGTAACAGGGGAGGCGGCAAAGAAAAAGAACGCCGAAGCCATCGCGGCGCTCTTTTCCGCGCAGGCGGGCAAGTTCGTCTGCGCCACCGCGGGCCACAACCTGGAAGCCATTCTTTCCGCCTACGGTTCCGGCGCGGTGGCGATGACTCATGAAAAAGGCGGCAACTTTACGGTCATGAATGTGGACGTCGGCGGCGGCACCAGCAAAATCTCCATCGTGCAGCGCGGAGCCGTCATCGACACCGCGGCTCTCGAAGTCGGCGCGCGCCTGGTGGCGCTCGATGACAGCGGGAAGATCGACCGGCTCGAGGACGCCGGTCTCAGGATCGGCAATGCGGCGGGCGTTTCTCTTGCATTGGGGAATCCTATCCTGGAAAAGGACAAGGAGAAGATGGCTGCGGTGCTCTGCGACAGCCTTTTTGAGGTGTTGGGCCGAGGCAAGCTGTCTTCGCTGACCGAAAAGCTGATGCTCACGCCTCAGCTCGAATATGACGGCAGAATCGACGCCATGATGTTTTCCGGGGGAGTTTCGGAATATGTCTACGGCTTCGAGGGCCGGGACTTAGGCGACCTTGGCACTCAGCTGGGCCGCCGGGTGCGTGAGCGCGCCCTCAAAATAGCCAACGGCTTGCCGCCGCTCAAGGACGCCGATGTGCGGATCCGGGCCACCGTCATCGGCGCCTCTCAATACACGGTCCAGGTGAGCGGCAATACCATCTACCTTTCCGATAAGGACCTTCTCCCTTTGAGAAACCTCCAGGTTGTAACTCCCCAAATCGCTCAGAAAGAGCCTCTGGCGCCCGCGGATGTAAAGGAGGCCATCGAAAGAGCGCTTCATCGATTCGATATCCTCAATGGGGATCGGGCGGCGGCTTTGGCTATTCATTGGGAACTCGGGCCTTCTTATCCATTGATACGAAGCCTGGCAGAAGGGGTGGTTTGGGCGATGAAAGGGCACGTGGACAAAGGCCAACCTCTGGTTTTGGTCTTCGATGCGGATATCGCCAAACTGGTGGGTAACATCATCGATCGGGAGCTCCTCCCCGGCTCAGGCATTATCTCGATCGACGGGATCGACCTCAAGGATTTTGACTTTATCGATATTGGAGAAGAGCTCCCCGAGGCCAGGGCAGTTCCCGTGGTTATCAAGTCCTTGATCTTCCGTCATACCGAGCGGGGTCGCGGCCATGACCACACCCACTCCCATACGCACTAAGAACGGACAGAGCAGCGAGGAACTGAGGGCGACTACTTGGAAAACAGTGAAAGCCGCCGCCCGCTCTCCGGGCGCAATGGGCCAGTGGTTATTCCCACCGCTGGTAACCTGCCTGCCGGCAGGCAGGTCGGATGCGTGGGCTCTCCGAACGGGCAGCGGCTTTCACTTCGGTCGAGGAGTAAGGGAGAGGGGGAGGAAGTAGGGCAGAAGTTTACGTCACGTGAGCGCATCCGCCAGATCCGATTCTTTTGTATAGCCTTGGAGGTGTCCTGGCATGAAAGAGATCATACCCGATGTCTTTACGTGGCCCTGGTTTTCCGAGCCCCACGGCTACAATTTCAACGGCTATCTTATCCGGCACTCAGAGGGAAACGTCTGCCTCGACCCGGTTGAGCCGCCTGAAGCGGTCTTGGAGGAAATAGCCCGCCTCGGCGTAAGCCGTATTGTTCTGACGAATCGCAATCACACCCGCGCTGCCAACCGGATCCGGTTGCGCACCGGAGCGCGCACAGCGATCCACCCGGCTGACGCAGCCCATGCAAGAAGCCAGGGGGCCGATCTGGATGATGACCTCCAGCCGGGCGACAGGATCGGACCGCTCGTTATCGTCGGCGTTCCTGGGAAGTCGTTGGGCGAGGTCGCCCTTCACTGGCCTGAACGGAAAATCCTGATTGTAGGAGATGCCGTGGTCGGAGACCCGCCGGGGCGCTGCAAGCTTCTTCCTGAGAAGGTCATCGACGATCCTCCGCGGCTGCGTCAAAGTGTGCGCACTCTTTTGGCTCTCGACTTCGACACACTCCTTCCCGGAGACGGCGAACCGATTCTTAAAGGGGCCAAAGAGCGGTTAAAAGAGCTCGTGGGCATCTTTCCTGATTAACCTCTGCCGCCCTTACTAACGGAGCAACTTTGATATAGGGGCGTAGCAGAAAAACTACTTCGTTCTGTATTTCCGGCCCCGTCTGAATTCTCATCGCTGTCAATTCCTCCTTAACGTCAATAGTTTAGCTTAGACGGCAGCCTTCTTCAGAGCTGGCACAGCGCTTGCGCGCTACCCTATAAACCGTATCCTGCGCTCAGATGGACGGGAGCCTCGCCGCCCATTTGCAGGAAACTTGCGAAAGGGGAGCACACGCACCTCTCCGGATGGCAAGGCGATCCTGGTTTGGCAGCAACTTTGGTCCGTAGTTCCGTGGGCCCGACCGGCTCGTTGCTGGCCGGGCCTTTTCATGTAGAGTTGGCTGAACGAGAAAAGGTGGCCCAAGGGGGAGGAGGCTAGAAAGGGGATGGAGCAGGAGCATGGAGCATTTGATTTTGGATTTCGGATTTGGGAACGCGGATTTTGGATCGGAAGAAAGGAGCGAGGACGGAATCATGAAAGAGAACCAACGATGATTGAGAATACTCAAATACTACTCGCTGGCTCCGCGGAATTTCGCCGTAGCAATCGGAAATCCGCAATCATAGCTGGCGCTCTGCTCTTTGCGCTTTGTCTTCCCGCCGAGGCGCAGCAACCGAAGAAGATCCCGCGGATAGGATTCCTCGTTCTCGGATCGGCTTCGACAGAGACAGCCCGCATCCAGGCATTTCGCCAGGGGTTGCGTGAGCATGGCTACGTTGAGGGGCAGAACATAGCCATTGAGTATCGATATGGAGAGGGCAGGATCGACCGCTTGCCCGCCCTGGCGGCCGAACTAGTCCGTTTGAAGGTCGATATCATCGTTACACGCGGTACTGAAGCGATCCGGGCGTCAAGAGACGCAACCAAGACGATCCCGATAGTTATGGCCCAGAGCAGTGATCCGGTGACGCTCGGGTTCGTCGCAAGTTTAGCGCGGCCGGGAGGGAACATCACTGGGATAACCTCTATCAGCCAGCAGTTGGTTGGCAAAAGGCTGGAACTGCTTAAAGAGGTCGTCCCTCAGCTCTCGCAAGTGGGCATGCTGTGGAATCCGGAAAATGCCTTTAGTGAATCGAGCTTGAAAGAGATGGAGGATGCAGCGCGGGCATTGGCGGTGAAAACCCAAATGTTGGAGGTGCGAGACGGGAACGATCTCGACCGTGCATTTTCTGCCATGCGTCAAGCGCGAATAGGAGCCTTCGCCGTGGCGCCAGGGGGATTCTTTACGACTAACCGTCGACGGATCGTGGAGCTTGCGTCAAATAACCGATTGCCGGCGATTTATGGTGGCGGGGAGTATGTAGATGCCGGCGGCCTCATGTCCTATGGGGTGAACTTTGTGGACAATACCCGGCGCGCTGCTGTTTACGTCGACAAGATCCTAAAGGGGGCGAAGCCTGGTGATTTGCCCGTGGAGCAGCCGGTGAAATTCGAGTTCATCATCAATCTCAAAGCAGCGAAACGGATCGGCCTGACGATACCGCCGAACGTGCTGGCGCGAGCAGACGGGGTGATCAAGTGAAAACAGGCGACAGGTAACGGGCGGTAGGCATGAGACAAGAATCTCAGACCGCCGATTCTAAAAAGCCTTCACAAAGAACGAAATTCTTCTTCGTTGAGGCCCGCTTGTTTGAGAATCTTGCGAAAGGTTCCGGTGGGCAACGTCCGGGATGCATGGCTACGTAGGTCTGTCGCCCGTCTGGGTGCCGCAGAACTTTGTGGCTCCCGGTTTGCCGTGTTTCTATAAAGCCAGCGCGAAGGAGTTTCGCTAGCACCTCACGGGCGGAGTAGGGCATCAGGGATTTCGACGTGAGCGATCTGGGATTTTGCTTCGGTAGGGACGGTCTCGCCGTGGGCTTTTTTCTCGGCGATCCAGGCTTCGATCAATTCCTTTGCGGCGGCGAGGGCCCCCTCGATGCCCTGGCCGTGCGTTGTCAAATCCAGAGCGGGAACGTGTGCATAGTAGTAGCCCTGAAATTCTGGCTCGTTCACGGGTTCGAGAAACACGGAGTAGCGCATGATGAAAGACTTTTTAACACGCCCCTCCCTTGAAAACAAGTTTTTACGTCGGCAGCCAGAGTTTACCTTTTTGCTTTTGTTGCCGTGATTCTGCCGTCGTTGCATCCAGCCGCCGCGCAGCAGCCGAGAAGGTCCCTCGGATAGGGGTATCTGTTGTAGTTCGAGCCAGCTCGTGCGTCCACCGGTTCCGAGCCATTTCGGCCGGCGCTGCGCGAGCTTGGCTACATAGAAGGACAGAACATCGCTATCGAGTACCGATATGCGGAGGGGAAGCGCGATCGGCTCCCCGAGCTTGCGGCCGAGCTGTCGCGTCTCAAGGTTGATATCATCGTGGCAGCAAGAGCGGACACGGTGGTTCGGGCGGCCAAGAATGCGACCAAGACGATTCCCATCGTTATGTCGGGCCAAGGGATGGATTCCGCCGAACACGCTGGCAGGGCGGACAGAGTCATTCAATGAAGACGGCGGGAGGCGTCTTGGTGTAATTGACACCATGGAGACTCTGTGCAATCGTTTCATCGGAGGTGACCTATTTATGGGACGTCCAATGGAATCTTCAGCCAAGCGACCGCGGATCAGCATTGACGTGTTGCCCGAAGTGCGCCGTCGTCTTAGGCTGGCGGCGGCAAAACATGACCTGACGGTCCGGCAGTATGTGCTCGAGGCGATTGAAGAGCGCCTTCGGGAAGATCTCGGAGAGCAAGATGAGGGGATGTTGACATTAACGGCGAAGGCTGACCCGGTGTTGGCAG
>JACQUW010000132.1 GCA_016210115.1 Deltaproteobacteria bacterium
CTCGCTTGCTTGACCTTGCCGGACCGCTGCCAGATCCGACATAAACCTGTCGTTGCCCGCAGCTCCAGCAATTTCGTTTTTTGGCGGCGCGCGATTTTGATGGCGTTGTGGTAACAAGCTTCGGCCTCCTGCTCCCGCGAATTTGTATGCCGCCGCCCTTCTTCAAGCAACGACTCGCCTTTCAAACGGTAAAGCTCCGCGTCGAAGTAGCAGTCGTTGTTGCGCCGGCTGATCGCCAGCGCCTCTTCGATCCGTTTTTGCGATTCACTGAACTTTCCCGCGATCAAGCAGGCTTCGGCCAGCAGCCCAAGATACGTAGACAAGCCCAGCTCCGCGCCCGTGGATTTCCAGCTCTCCAAACCGCCGAGCAGGCATTGGAGCCCTTCCGCGAATCGTCCTTGCTTGCAAAGCGGCCATCCTTTCATCAGTGTGCCGACTGCCAACCAGTGAAAAAATCCTCCGTCCTTCGACACCCGGATGCAGGCCTCAGCAGCCTCAAGCGCCTTCGGCGCGTCGCCGCGGTAGGCGTGATAAATAGACAACAGTCCGTGCGCAATGGCCTCGTTAAAGGGGCTCGCCAGTTCCTTGACCAGGGTGGAAGCCCTCAAGATTTCCTGCTCGGCCCTATCGGCCAAGCCCAGCAAACAAAGAGCGTGAGCATGGTAGTACCGGCCGAGCACGCCGGGGTCCCAACCCAATACGGAGGCTGAGCGTCGATAACGTTCGAATTCATAGTGAGGCATGGCCCGCGCCAGGTGGTCGTGAGCCCTTCGGGGGTCACCCAGGTAAAAAAAGGAAACGCCGTACGATATATGCGCGTTAAGAAGAGCATCCGGATCACCGAGGCGCCGGGCGAGCTTCAGCATCTTCTGTCCTGTATTTAAAGAGGTGCGTAGTTTTCCGCGCAGAATTTGAAACGCCCACAACCCCGCTAACGTTTGTAATTGGACCCCGGGATCATTGATTTGGCCGCAGAGGCTTTGCGCCCTGGAGTACGCTTCGTTCGCTTTATTTGAGGCATAGCCGTTGGCGGAGGCGTGAGAGGCGCCCAAAAGCAAATGAAGACGCGCCTCCAGTTCCTTCGATTGAACAAGTTTTCTTTGGCGATCCAAAACAGCCAGCGCCGTCGCGGCGTGCTGGATGGCCTCTTGAAAACCCGATTGTCGAAAGTCTCTTTGCGCCGCCTGCATGTAGTAAGGCACCGCCCGGGCGCCGTCCCCCGACCGCTCGAAGTGGAGAGCCAACTCGCCAGCGATGCCCTCGGTCGCGTCTCGATGAGCGGCTTCCAAACGCTCCGCTATGCTTTGATGCAGTTTCGCTTTTCTCGAATCGCCCACCCGATGGTAAATCACATCTTGATAGAGCGCGTGAATGAAGCCATAGTGAGAGGCAATGGTGCCATCAGGCCAATGACTGGTCCCCTCCCGCTTTAAAAACTGTTCCCGCTTGACCAGCCGCTCGCAGCTCATCTCCACGGTCTCCAAGCGCTCCCCTAGAGCTGCCGCCACCACGGCTGCGGAAAAGCTCACGCCTCGAACGCTGGCCGCTTCCAACAACCGCTGCTCGTCTCGGCCCAGTGCCTCGAATTGGCGTTCGATAAGTCGCAAGAGAGTCGTCGGTGTGGAGGCGCCATCGAGCGGCCGGTGGCTCTCAATGGCACCGTTTTGTCGAACGATGAAACCTTGGTAGATCAGGTAGTCCGTGACATTGACCATGAAAAGCGGATTGCCTTCCGAGCGGGTATAGACCGCCGCGGCCAGTTCCTCGGAGACAAACGAAGTTGCAAATCGGGCCTTGAGATACTCAGCCACGGCGCTCGGGCTCAGGAGCTTCAGGGGCAGATGACTGCAATAATGGTGCAGCTCGAGCTCCTCCTTCACTTTCTTCAAAGGATGGTTCAAGCCTTCAACCTCGCCCTCGCGGTATGTTCCGATGAGCAGTAATCGGGCGGCTTCGGGCCTGCGCGCCAGAAAAGAGATCAACGCCAAAGTCGAAGGATCGACCCAGTGCAGATCCTCCAGAACCAGCAAGACCGTTTTTTCTTGCGTCGTCGCCTCCAAGAAAGCGGCGATCTCCCGCAACCTGCGTTCGGGTGTTATCCTTACGGTCCACCGTTCGAGTTCTGCGCGCTCCTCCGGCTTGGCGACCGCGGGAAGGTTGGCCAACCAGCTCGGCGCGTAACGGCGAAGCAACCCGGTTATGCTTTTCCCGCCCTCCCCCGCGCACATCCGCTCCAGCGCATCCAGAATGGGCAGGTAGGCCTCGCCCGCGCCGTATTGTTCGATGCATTGCCCTTGCGCGCTGATGACTCCGTCGAACGTCGGTAGATTTTGGATGAACGCCTCTATCAGGGTCGTCTTGCCGATGCCGGGTTCCCCGGTCACGAACACAAGCTGCCGTTTTCCGCTCTTCGCTGACTCCACGAAACCCTTCAGCCGTTTCAACTCCGTGTCGCGTCCCACGAAATGGACCAGAGAGTCCCTGCCGGGTTTTTCCGCCAGTTTTAGACTAAGAGGGGCGATGAAGTGGTAACCTTTCCTGCCTTCCGTCTGAATATAATGTGGATTGTCTGTGGCGTCTCCCAGGGCTCTTCTGATTTCGCCGATGCTTACCTTCAGCGCCGCGTCAACCACAGTGGTGCGCGGCCAGACGGCGCTTAGAAGCTCGTCCTTGGTTACCAAGCGGTGCGCATGTTCGACGAGATAGCGAAGAATGGCGAAACTTTTGGGGCGCAGGGGGATCTGCTCGGAGCCGCGGAGCAGAGAGCGGTTCGTGATGTCGAGAACAAAAGGAGAAAAAACGAGATGATTTCCGTCGCCCATAGGCGCCTCGATCGGCTCTTTAATCGCCGGTAGCACTACTTTTACCATATTTTTACCGTTTGGCCATTGCCACGAAGAGTCCCAGGACGGTAAATCCTCGCAGGAAAGGCGAATCCTTAACGCATGAGGCGATGAAATATCAGGCGAGGTTGGTGGACAAAAGCTCGATCAGGTTAGAAGCAACGTCGCAAAAAAGCGAGGCGCGGTTGAGCAGCCGGGGGGCTTGGGGTCGCAGTCTGCCGTGAAAAAAGGATCAAAAAAAGAAGGAGTAACTATATGCGCAAAACTACTATCTTTGGCCTTGCCGTAGCCGGGGTCGTCGCTGTGATGCTGTTCACCAAGAGCGCTGCCGAGGCACAGCAGGAGCAGGGTCTGAACAACCTGCTCCGTGGGGAGTATGCATTCAGCGGCGAGGCCGCGTGCCTGGTGTCGGATGAAGGCTTCAATGCTGATCTCACGCCAATCAACACCGCTGCGCCATTTCCGTTTGTGAGATCTTTCAGCGTTCAAGGCGTTGTGACCTTCAAAGGTGACGGGACGGCAAGGCGCGTCGTGCGGGTCGTGAGCATCCGTCACCCCACTGCGACAACGGGCGTGGGCTCAGCCAGTTCAGCCGACATTGAGGCCGATGCCACCTACCACGTGGCGCCCGACCGGAGTTTCACGGTTGCAACGACGGCGCTGAACGGAACCGTCCTCACCGGTCCCCGCGCAGGCCAGACGTTCACCATTGCTAACTTTCCTGACCTGGTCGGTCTGATCTCGCAGGACCACAAGACGCTCACGGTCGCCCACCACGAGCCGACCATCGAGACGCAGACGTACTCTAATGGGGCTGTTTTTCACCGGATCTGTCATCGATCGCGGATGGCTATCAAGCTGAAGAACGGCGACGGCACCGAATAGAACAATTAGGATGATACAGGGCCGATTGTGCCGGCCTGCCCACCGGCTTGAAATTAGCGCCTGGCACACAATCTAGCCTCGGCGTTAAGCCTGCGCGGCAGGAAAAATAGAGTGAGACTCGTCGTATTTAAGCTGATTGCGTTATCCGCCGCTATGCTATTGGCGGCTGCAGCCCCGCTTTGCGCGGAGAAGCAACTCGGGGTATTGCTCATGCATGCCAAGGGTGGAACGTCGTCACCACGCTCGCCCATTGGCCGGCTGGCCCTGTCCCTTGACGATATGCCTTGGTCCCGGACACGAGGCTTTGACAAGACATTCGAAGAGTCCATGACGGAGATCGATGAGCGCGTTGAAGAACTGAGAAAAAGAGGGGCGACGGATATCGTCGTTGGCGGACACAGCATTGGCGCCAACGCCGCGTTGGGTTACGGGGCGCGGCGCGATGACCTTGCCGGCATTCTCGCGATCGCTCCGGGACACTACCCGGAGTTAGCGGGCTTCCAGGACAGAGCAGGCAACGATTGGAGGCGCGCAAGGAAGATGGTGAGGGCCGGAAGAGGTGGGGAGATGGCGGCATTCAAAGACGCGACTCAGGGACGAACAGAGGTGAGGACAATGAAGGCAAAGGTTTACCTGAGTTGGTTCGACCCGGAAGGACCAGCCGTGATGCCGGTCAACACCGCCAACCTCAAACCAGGCACATCCCTGTTGTGGATCATCGGGGAGAACGACCCCCAGTACCGCATGGGAAAAAACTATGCTTTCAGCAGCGCGCCTTCTCATCCAAAGAACGCTTACATCG
Source organism: Deltaproteobacteria bacterium (assembly GCA_016210115.1). Lineage (GTDB taxonomy): Bacteria > Desulfobacterota > Binatia > UBA9968 > UBA9968 > JACQUW01. Next base: position 4,531 of record JACQUW010000132.1, read on the forward strand.
TTGTAAAAGGCGGCCACAATGTTACGCCCCAAACAGGAGACAAAGAGATCCTTGCATGGTTGAGGGGCCTGTGAGGAGCCGTCCACGGGCCATCGCGTGGCTGTTCGCTACGTTGCTGGCGTTCCTGGCGCCTGAGTTCGCAGCGGCTCAGCAGGCCGTATCGATCGTCGATACCCATGCTCACCCCGCGCGGTTCATCGGGCGAGCGACGCCCGATGCTTTTGTCAGCCATGCCCTTCGAGCGATGAGGGAGTACGGGATCGAGAAGACCATCGTCCTTCCCCCGCCGACACGTGGGGGGAGAATGTATCGGCAGCGGTGGCCGGAGTTCATCGATCTCATTAAGGCTCATCCGAACTCATTTGCATTCGGCGCCGGTCCCGAGCAATTGAACTCCCTGATCTTGACAACCCCCGCCGACGCGGTGACCTTGAACATCCGCCGCAGATTCGCAGCTATCGCCAGGAAACTGATCGACTCGGGCGTCGCCGTTCTCGGGGAGTTCGTTGCGGAGCATTTTTCCTTCGGGCAGCATCCCTATATGTCTGTGGCGCCGGACCACCCGTTGCTCTTGTTGCTCGCGGACATCGCCGCCAGGGGCAGTGTGCCGGTTGATCTGCACATGGAGGCCTTGCCCACGGACAGGCCCATGCCGGACCTCTGGCCGGGCCGTCGGAATCCTCCTCAGACCGATAACCCGGCCCGGCTAAGGGCCAATCTGCCGCCGTTTGAACGTTTGCTTGCCCACAATACGAAAGCGAAGATCGTGTGGGTGCACGCGGGTTGGGACAACACGGGAGAGCGGACGGTCAGGCTCATGCGCCAGTTGCTTGCCAAGCATCCGAACCTCTACATGAGCATCAAGGTTCACCGGCGGCTTCCGGGAATGACCACCCCTTTCGCCTTTTTTGGCGGCATTCGAACGGAATGGCTCGAGCTGTTGAGGGAGTTTCCTGACCGCTTCGTCATTGGCTCGGACTCGTTTTACGACGAGGAGCCGGGAGACCATTTGAATCCCATCCGAGATTTCGTTAACGCATTGCCAGGGGAACTGGCAAGGAAAATCGCTCAGGAGAATGCGATAGAACTGTACCGCTTCAACGAATGATGAAGCACTTCCGAACGCCGGTGGTTTCTCAACAACGATTTGAGGCTATGATCCAGCTCTTGCGGATCTTCGGGCAGTATTGAGTGAGCATGCCAGCGATTTATTAATCGTAAGCCGCCGCTCTGAGCCGCTGTCCGTCGCGCGGGCAAAAGATTACTTTCAAAAGCACATCAACGAATGCTTGACCACGTGATAATGAGAAAAGAAAGCTCGGGCGAGACCAAACAAGATGGTAAACAATATGTTTACGCCAGCCTCAGCTCGGACGTGCATTGCGGGCAGCGGGTGGCTTTTAGCGGAATAATCGACAAACAATAGGAGCACTCCTTGGTTGTAGCGGGCGGGGGCGCCTCTTCTTCTTCTCGCCTTGCCTTGTTGACTTCTCGGATCAGTAAGAAAATCGCGAAAGCGATAATAAGAAAATTCAGGACCGTATTGATAAATACGCCGTAGTTAATCGTAGGCGCGCCAGCGGCCTTTGCAGCAGCCAATGTCGCATAGTCCTTTCCCGAGAGGTTAATAAATAGGTTGCTGAAATCTACCTTGCCGAGGAGCAGACCTATAGGCGGCATCACGACGTCATCAACAAGCGAGGCGACAATCTTCCCAAACGCAGCGCCGATAACAATGCCGACCGCCATGTCAACTACATTTCCCCGCATGACAAACTCTTTAAATTCTTTCATCATGTTGAGTTCTCCTTAATAAGAGACCGTCGTACTCCCGTCTCCCCAACCCCACCTAAAACCGACATTATCACAGCCGGCTTTTATAGTGCGACCAAAAAAAGCAGCGTCAATGCCGGTTTTCGAGACAAAATTTTCTGTCGGGCATTCACGGTTGACGATGGAAAGGTTGGAATCTGGATTCCCGATAAAAACATTCGGGAATGACGGAGCAGGACTATCCAGCCCATAATCCGCCTTTCGGCTGGAATGACCGGGGAGAGGTACGCTTTTCTCGTGAACCTCGTCCCGGCTGTCTTTTTCTCACGTGTGCAAAGTAGTTGCTTGAGATCCTCTTCAACCTTAGGAAAAACTGCAGCCTCCAAAGACGGCTTCATTAACCGTCCCTTTTTTATCTATCTAAGCATAACGCCAAAAGATACGGTTATCTTTGAGACTTATCGCAGCGGCCATAAGATAGTCTAATGTCTCCATTTTGGGCATGAGACTTGCACCCTGCACAAATAAAAACTCACGGGCGACGCGTTCTCGCACTGGTCTATCAACAGTGAAATTTGCGTGCGTCTGCCGCGCTGTTATGAAGCCAAGCTCAACACAGAAAAATGCGCTCGGTTTCCACCCGCACTCCTGGAAGCCGCCTTAACATCACTCTAACGGTCATTTCTAGTGGACCAAAGCTATGGCTGGCCAGGCTAGCCCGGCTAGCCCGGCCAGCAAGCCAAAGGAGGCGCGAATGAAAACCGAAGATACAATCAGGTTGGGTCTTAGTCTTCCGATGTTTCTTGCCTCCTTGCTCGCGCTTTGTACCGGTATCTTTCCTGGCCTTCTTGGTGTTTGGCTATGGAATGCCTGGCGGATCGCCGTTCCTGAATATATCAAAGTCGGACACGCCCACGCCGCCTGGTGGTCTGTGTTGATCCTGATAGCAGGCATTCTTCTACCTGGCCTCCACCTCAAGCCGAGACTACGCAAATTCGTGCTTACTACCTCGTTTGTGGCTGTGCCGGCCTGGATGGCCGCGCTTGCCGTTTACTACATCAGAAAAGCGGCTCGTGGCGTGATTGCCCCCTTGCCGCTGAGTCCGGGGGCGGAACCTAACGTTGAATACCTGACGTACGGGACAGGCATCTTCGCCATCGAGGTCTGGTTCTTCACGGCGCTCGCGTTGGTGTTCCTCGCTGCCTTGGGTGTCAGGCGTCTCTGCCGACCCGAACTCCTTGGGTCGCGCTTTGATTTCGTGACCAGAGTTGAGATTCCACGCCGCATCTTTCGGGTTCCGTTAATTGTAGCGCCGCTGGCCCTGCTGGTCGGTTGGGAAATGACGCTCGGTTTCAAGTCACGAGGGCTCGCGATCGAGCCGGCCGCACTCGTTCAGCTCCACAGCCACACGTTGTTTTTTGCTGTCGGATATCTGATGACGCTTATCGCCATGTGTGCCCTTGGCGTAAATAACCGCGTTTTTCATCTGGCCTACCGGCTGGGAAATCTCGCCATTCCTCTGATCGTGGCAGCCTGGACGGCGTTTAGTTTTCTAGAGCTCCAGAGCCTGGTGCACGTGGCGCCGGCGGCTCTTTACTTCGCCCTGGTCGTCCTCGGTTTCGCAGCGCTTCTCGGAAGATTCGGACTTAAGGATCCCGAAGCGCTTCACTGCGACTTCATCCGCCACGCGATGGTTTACACCTGGCTTTTGATGGTGCTCCTGGTGGCCGTCGGTCCGGTTATCTCTCTGGGATGGGATACAGACCCTAACGTCACGGTCACCTACAGTCAGCCGCAAGGCCTTTCCTACCCCGGACCGTACCCGGAGAAATACGTGGGAACGGCACCCGTTGCGAACTCGCCGAGAGGGCTTGAAAATCTCCACCTCAGTCCGGGCTCATGGAGCCATGTAGCGCTCTTCTGGCTGTTGGCTTTATTGCTGACGGGAAAACGTATTGAACAAACGCTGGGCAGACCAGGTCTGCTTTTCATGCTGGCGACAATGATTCCTCTCGCGCCGATTTTGAATGCGTTCGGGCGGGTTGCCGCGTGGGCGGATCTGCCCTCAGGTATCGGCGGGATGTGGTTCGCGGCCCATCCTCTAATGTTCTTCAATGTGTTTGTACTGGCCGGCATGGTCGTTACCGTTATGCGCCGGCTGGTGCAAGAAGAAAAAGCCGAAATCGTCGAATCCGCCAAAAACATGGCGTTGGCTTGGTGAAGCGGTTGTTGAAAGGATCTTGCGATATGTCCGGCACCAGAAACAATTCAGGATCGGATTTAAAAGTGATCCCGGGATGGCCGCCTGTTCAGGTCGCCGCATCGCGAGTTGCCGCAAGATCAGAGTTCGCCTTCGCCCTGAGCGGAATCGGTCTCGCCGTCTTCATGGTGCTTCACACGGGGCTTCTGCTTAGCTCCCATTTCAGCGCGGCCGTGATGGACGAACTGGCTTTTTTTCTCGAGTGGACTTACCTCCTCCAGATCGCGACGCCACTGCTCATCGTTTTGATTCTCACGCACGTGGTCTTAGCCTCACGCAAGCTCCCCAGCACCGCTCCACAACAGCTAGCGCTGATCCGACAGGTCCGAGTCCTGGGGCATTTTGACAGTTGGCTATGGATTCTCCAAATAGCAACCGGCGTGGGGCTTTTGTCCCTGGTTTCGATCCATTTCTGGGAGGTTTTGACCGACCTTCCAATCCAGGCGGTTAAAAGCGGCGGTCGCGTGCGAGAGGCTCTCTTTACCTTCTCGGCTCCCTTTATCGTGCTTGTGCAGGCGCATCTTGCCGCGGGGCTCTACCGAATTTCCGTAAAGTGGGGAGTCTTTGCGCGGCGCTGGGCGCGCGTAGCAACCGCTATCTGGCTCGCTCTTTTCCTGATCCTTGATACTGCAATCATCCTCGCTCTGTACGATGTAGGGGGAAGACCATGAGGGACGATCCGATTACATCGGATGTTCTGGTGATTGGGGCCGGCCTGGCTGGCGAGAGAACTGCCATCGAGGCTGCATCTCGAGGCCTTCAGGTGATTATCCTTTCACTGGTGCCGCCCAGGCGCTCTCACTCCACAGCCGCCCAGGGCGGCATGCAAGCCGCTTTGGGTAACATGTTCATGAGCCAGGGCGATTCGCCTGATGTCCATTTCGAGGATACCGTCCGTGGCGCAGACTGGGGATGTGATCAGGATGTGGCGAGGCTCTTCGTTAACCTGGCTCCTGTTGCCGTGCGGCAAGCGTCCTTCTGGGGTGTCCCCTGGAGCCGGGTTGAAGCGGGCTCCAGAAAACTGGCAGACGGCACGATTATTCAAGAACTGAGAGGAAAAGAGGGGCTGATTGCGCAACGGGACTTCGGCGGCACGAAGAAGTGGCGCGCCTGCTTCGCATCAGATGGAACGGGACATGCTCTGATGTACGCGCTGGACAACGTCGCGCTGAGCTTGGGATTGGAGGTGCACGACCGCGTGGAGGCAATTTCGCTGATCCACGACGGCGAGCGCTGCTGCGGCGCGGTTGTCCTGGACCTGCGCACCGGAGAACTTCGGAACTACATTGCCAGGGCTACTGTCATTGCCACAGGCGGATGTGGTCGCATCTATAAACACTCAACCAACGCCGTTATTAACGACGGTGGCGGAGTGGCCATTGCCCAGGCTACGGGCGTGGTTCCTCTGGGGAATATGGAGGCGGTGCAGTTCCATCCCACCGCCGTTGTTCCCGGGGATATTTTGGTGAGCGAGGCCTGTAGAGGCGATGGCGGTTATTTGCTGGACAGGGACGGGCACCGCTTTATGCCCGACTACGAGCCGGTAAAGAAAGAATTGGCTTCCCGCGATGTCGTCAGCCGCCGGATGATGATGCATATAAGAAAAGGAAAAGGGGTGGAAAGCCCGTACGACTCTCACCTGTGGTTGGATATCCGCAATTTGGGTCAGCAACACATCCAAGCCAACCTCCGGGAGGTTGCCGCCATTTGTGACGATTTTCTCGGCATAGATCCCGTCCATCAGCTCATCCCGGTAAGACCGGCCCAGCACTATACAATGGGGGGCGTCCGCACCGATATCGGGGGGCGCGCTTACGGTCTCAAAGGCCTTTACGCAGCGGGTGAGGCTGCCTGCTGGGACCTGCACGGGTTTAACCGTCTCGGCGGGAACTCGCTGGTCGAGACGGTTGTGATGGGCATGATTGTCGGCAAATCCATTGCCGAGGATGCCGAGTCGCCGGACGGAGTTTCTTTTGGCAGCGCCATACAAGTCTTGGCGCAGCAGACCAGGAGTCGGGTAAAAGAGAGGATTCGGAAACTCGCGTCCGGCGGCAAGGAGTATGTGTGCGACTTACGCAATCGAATGGCAGAAATTCTGGGCGAGAAGGTCGGAATTTTTCGCCACGATAAAGATCTCGGGGAGGCAGTGGAAGAGTTGTGCGAGCTTTATCAAAGGTCAAATTCTCTCGGACTGCGTTCCCCTACGAGATGCGGGCCTCAGCCTGAGCTCGCTTTAGCCTTGCGTCTCCCCGGAATGCTGCGGCTTGCGATCACGATCGCCTACGGAGCGTTACAGCGAACTGAAAGCCGCGGGGCGCATTATCGCGAGGACTATCCCTGCCGCGACGATGTTAACTGGCTTAAACGGACCCTGGCGACCTGGCCGGCCGGCGCTGATCTCCCCCACCTGGCGTACGAGCCGGTGCGAATCACCGAGTCGCCACCCGGTGAGCGAGGCTACGGCGAGGCACAAAAGAGCGGAAATAAAGAGGGCACTTATGCGTAGCCGAAAATTGAGTTTCTCCATATTCCGTTACAATCCTTCTGATCCGGATTCTCAGCCACGGCTCCAGGAGTTCGAGCTTGATGAAACTCCAAGCATGACCCTGTTCACTGTGCTGAGCCGAATCAGGGAGGAGGATCCGTCGCTGCAATTCGATTTTGTCTGCCGTTCCGCTGTTTGCGGCTCCTGCGGCATGCTGGTCAACGGCAAGCCCCGTTTGGCCTGCCGCACCAAGACAGCCGAGTTGCCGCGGAAAACGAACTTGCTCCCGCTTCCTTTTTTTCGGCTCGTCGGCGATCTTTCCGTCGATACCGGAACCTGGTTCAGAGAGCTTGGGAAGCGGGTTCGCTCGTGGGTTCACACCGACAAGTTTTTCGATAGAACAGCCTTAGAGGAGCGCATGTTCAACAGCCAGGCACGGGCGATTTATGAGCTGGACCGCTGCATCGAATGCGGCTGCTGTCTTGGCGCTTGCGCTACGGCACAAATGCGCAGCGACTTCCTTGGCGCCGCCGGTCTTGCCCGGGTAGCGCGCTTTTGCATCGATCCCCGTGATCAACGTTCGGAGCGGGAGATTTTTGAGGTTCTGGGAACCGACGAGGGTGTCTTCGGATGCATCGGTCTTCTGGCTTGCCAGGACTTCTGTCCCAAGAACTTGCCTTTGGAGACACAGATCTCTTATCTCCGGCGGGTACTGGCGCGAGGGAGCTTAACGAAAGCGCCAGATGTCCGGGAGAGCCCAACCCGCTCTGCCTCTCTTTAGCCCCCTAAAGAAAAGACAGAGCCAAAGTGCCTTTCAAGCAACTCCACAATCTTCCCTTCCAAACGCCCATCATTCTTGGTAACCTCCGCAATCTTAAGGATGAAGGAGGGCAGAAAAATGTTCGAAGATCTTGTTCCCAGGAGAAAAGTCGGATGCCTTTTTCCACTAACGGTGATCGATTACAACCCGTACGAATTTTACCAGATGGCTCCCAAAGGTATCATGTTGGTCTTGGTCCCTTTGGGCCTGGAGAATTTCACCCGGGAGGACGTCGAACGAGTTTTTGCGCCCATCGACCAGCAGATTGAGGCGCTGTTACGACGTGGAATCGATATTGTCGTGCAGGCGGGTGTCCCCTTAACGTTACTCGTCGGGCCGGCTTTCCTGGACCGCTTATTGGCCCATATCGAGAAAAAGGCCGGTGTCCCGGCCATTTCGATGACTCTTTGCGTGGCCGCCGCCGCGAAGCATCTCGGCCTGAAGAAAGTCGCGGTCGCGAACAAGTGGAATGAGCAGATGAACGCGACGTTGGGAGAATTTTTTGCCCGGGAAGGCGTCTCCGTCGCCGGTGCGTTTACCCGTTCCATGGCTCCGAGTCAGTTCCTCAGGATGGGCGATCTGGAGAGCATGCAACTCGCCTATGAGCTTGGACGGGGCGCGCTCGAGGAATATCCGGATGCGGATGGGCTTTATATTGGCGGCGCCGCCTGGCTGACCCTTCCACTCGTGGAGCGCTTGGAGAAAGAATTCGGCAAGCCGGTGATAACGAATCAGGTCGCCACGATGTGGCAACTGCTGCATCGCCTGGACTGCTGGAGTCCCATCTCAGGATACGGGCAATTACTCGAAGGCCGATAGCATCGTGCCTCCGAACGACCCATCGCGACTACTAAGAGAATGTCTGAGTCATTCCCGCGGAAGCATGTCCTGAGCCCAGCCGAAGGGCGGGAATCCAGATTTTTCTTTGTATCTTTGCGGATTCCGGCGAGCCTCTCCGGAAATTGCGTGGGCCGCTTGACAGGAGTACCAGCCCGGTAGGAGAATCGCCGGCTGCGGTCATTCGGCGAATATTCATCATCATTTAAGTCCTCTGAGGAACCTGTGACGAACCTGGATTCCCGCCCCCGCGGGAATGTTCATGAATGGCCCTACACAATGAAAGCTGTGACGGAAGGGGCAGGCGTGGAGGTCGCAGACGTAGAACCGCGCAGGTTCTGGAGGCGACATACCGGCAATAAACGATTTTGGAGCCTTGAGGAACTGGCCCACCTGTCTGCGTGCGGACACCTGCCCGCGCCCTGGCAGGCGGGCGCACAGGCAGGTCGGCTGCGACGGGAAGGGCTGCCTCTGAGGAAACGACTTTCGGAGGAATGACGGAGAGACTATATAGATCTCTCCAAGCCAGAAAGGATGTAGAAGCACATGGAGATCCTGAATCGTTTGCCGAAAACGGCAAAATTCCTCTTCTGTCTCTCGATCATTTGCATGTCGGTGAACGCGGCATCGCAAAGCTTCGCCGCAGCGTTGATACGAAGCAATTTTGCTTCGAGCATCACCAGCGGCAGCATGGCTCCCGTGTGGGTGGCGCAAAAGCGCGGCCTGTTCGAAAAGCATGGCATCCAGATGCAATTTATCTTGATGCCGAGAGCTCCGCTGGCTATTGCGGCCCTAATGGTGGGCGAAATCGATATGGCCGTTGTCGGTCCAGGCCATCTTCTGAACGCCGCCTTTGGCGGGGCTGATATCGTGGGCATCGGGAACTTCTTCCAAAAGCTGGACTACCGTTTCAGCGGCCGCCCAGAAATCAAAACAGCAGAGGATCTTCGCGGAAAGCGGATCGCTATCAGCGGCCCCGCTGCCACTTCGCATATTATTGCGATGCTGGCGCTCCAGCAATTGCGTATCGACCCGAATCAGGCCCGCATCAACTTCATCACCATACCCGGCACGGAGATGAACCGCCGAATCGCCCTCGAAACTGGAAATGCGGACGCGACCACGTTGAGGGGCGCCGTCGGAGACATCTACGGGCGACGCGGCTATCCGGTTCTGTTCAACTTCGCAGGCTCAGGTATCACCATGCCTCAGACCATGATGGTGACCACGCGCCGAATCGTCGCGAGCAAGCCCCATCTCATCGAGGCCTATCTGAAGACGATTATCGAGGCGATCGCATATCTCTTCGACCCTGCCAATAAAGAGACCTCCATCCGGATTGTGGCGTCGAATCTGCGCCTGAACAATCCAGCCGAGCAGGAGGAAGCTTACCAGTCCGTTCTGGAGTCCTTGGAGCGGGTTCCCTACCCTCAACTTGAGGGAATGAAGAGGCTTCACGGTGTCCTCTCCTCGATCAACCCCAAGCTGGTGGAAATTCGCCCTGAAACAGTCGTCGATGAGAAGCCGCTAAGGGAACTCGAAAAATCAGGATTTATTCGGCAGTTCCAAAAGCCGTAAACCGCACCGGTTATCGCGAGATCGCCAAATCCACAAGCGATACAAGGAGGAAAAGATGGCCAAGAAACTAAGGTTCGGTCCCGCCTGTTATCATGTATTGCACATGATACCGATTCAGGTCGCCCACGACATGAACTTCTTCTATGACGGTGGGCTCCGAGATGAGGACGGCAAGCCCGACTACGAGATCGTTAGGGGAGGCATGGCGCCCTTCATGTTCGAGAAGGAGACCCTCGCTCAGCGCATGAAAGAGCTGGACATGGATATCGCCATGGACGTCAAGCCCTCGACCGTAGCTTATCTCCAGAAGCAAGGGCATGACCTCTTCATTGTCGCAGGCTGGCGCAACAACCACCCCAACCACGTCATAGCCTCGAAGGACATCCGGAGTCTCGAACAGCTCAAGGGCAAGCGCGTCGGCGTGATCGATCTAGACGATATCCTGGTCACCGTATTGCGGCCCTGGCTGAAGCGGGCGGGGGTGGATCCTTATAACGACGTCGAGTGGGTCCGTGGAAACGCGCCCCGGGACGCCGGCTCGAAGCTCCGGTCCGGCGCGATTGATGCCGTCTTTCAGGATCCGACCGATGCGGAGGCGCTTCGGGCAGAGGGCTTCAGCGATATTTTCGATGCAGCGGCCCATTATCCCAAAGGGCGTCCCGATCGCGTGATCGTGGCCACGGCAAGGGCCCTGCAGGAGAAGCCGGATAAGATAAAAGCCTGCATCAAGGGAATGATTCAGGCGTACTGGTACATTCGCAAGCAGCCGGAGAACTTCAACCATTGCGTGCAGGTGGAGCGGCGGCTGCGCATGGAGAGTCCGGACCTTGATGAGCAGCGCCGGAAGCTGACGGTCGGCATTCCCGCCCATGCTGAGCATCTGCCGTTCCCGTACAATGGGATCCCCACGAATCTGGAAGGTTACCTTCAGGAGGCGGTGGAGGTGGGCGTGATCGATGAACCGCCGGACATGGAAAAGTTAGCTCAACTGAAACTCGTCCAGCAAGGCTTCAATGAGCTTGAATCGCGGCAGGATCTTAAAGAAGATCTGGCGCGAATCAAGAGACTGGTGAACAAGCTGGGATATTAAAAAACTTCATGGTCATTCCCGCGAAAGCGGAATCCAGATTTCTCCGATTTCTTGGATTCCGGCTCGCGTGCCGCTCGCTCGGCGGGAATGACGCGCGAATTATTCAACCGAAGAGGACCAAATGCCAAAACAAAGGTCAGAGGAATACCGCGGCTTTCGGACAGCCGGCATTCGGCTCACCGAAGAATTGCTACCGACCATCGTGAGCCATAGGACCGATAAGGTGCTGGCCGCGCTTTATGCGGTCCACGCCTTCGACAAGGCGCACCTTGTGATGCTTACCGAAGAAGCATTGATCCCGCGCCGGGATGGTGTCGCAATGCTGAGGGCCCTGCGCGACATGGAGCGGGATGGAATCGAGCAGACGCGCCTGAAGCACGGGGGCGGCATCCATTCGGCGGAGAATTATTTAATCCACCGACTTGGCGAGGAAGTCGGTGGCCGCATCCATCTTGGTCGCAGCTCGGGTGATCTCAATCAAACTTACCAGCACACAGGCCAGCGCGACCGCTTGCTCGAGGTCATGGATGAGGTGAACGGCCTCCGTTCCGCCGTGCTGCCGGTAGCGCAGGCGCATCTCGAATCCATTATGCCCGGCTACACCCATGGACAACATGGCCAGCCGATATCCCTCGGCTTTTACCTCGCTATGTGGGCCGCCGTGCTGGAGCGCGATTTCGAGCGCCTTCTTCAGGCGTATCGGCGCGTCAACGTGAGTCCCACCGGGGCGGCGATTATGACCGGCTCGAATTTCCGCCTCAATCGCGAGCGGACCGCTGAGCTCCTGGGATTCGACCGGCCGGCTTCCAATGCGTTGGATGTCATCCACAGCCATGATCGATTGCTCGAGAGCTTCTGCGTATTGGCCATCCTCAACTCCGATCTCGGACGTTGGGCGGAGGACCTGGTCACCTGGAGCACCTCCGAATTTGCCATGGCGGATTTTCCCGATCGCTTCTGCGGCACGAGCAGCATCATGATGCAGAAGAAGAACCCTTATGCGTTCGAGTTCGCAAAGGGTCAAGGCGCCAACGCCGTGGGGGAGATGGTCAAGGCTTTTATCGTTGAAAAAGGCCCGACCGGTTGGGCAATCCAGGACCGAACGTACGCAGTGGAGGGGTTATGGCGAGTGTTCACGGATACTGTGCGCGATCTCAGGTGGTTTCGGGAGATCCTGCCTGAGATCCGTTGGAACACTGAGTTGATGCGCGAGCGGGCGGGTCGCTACTGGGCGCAGGCGACCGACGTGGCCGGCGCGCTGGTCGCCGAGAAAAGCTTGCCGTGGCGAACAACGCACCAGATCGTGGGCATTCTCGTGCGCCTCAGTTACGAGCGCGGCTTCACTCCCGCGGAGACCACGCCGGCTCTCCTGGACGAAGCGGCGATCGAGTATATGGGCGAACCGGTGGGATTGAGCAGCGAGGCTCTAAGGCGAGCTTTGGATCCGGCCAACTTCGTCGCCAGCCGGACGTTGATCGGCGGCGCCGCTCCCGGCGAAGTGCGACGGCAGTTGGCAGAGTCTCGCGCACGCCTGGGGGTTGACGAGAAAGAGGCGGCGGCCGCGCGCCAAAATATTCAGCAAGCAGCAAAAAAACTCGAGGCGGCCATCGATGCGCTCGTGGGCAGCTAACATCCCGAAGAAAATTCAGCCCGCCTGGCACGCTACTCTGCACTACCGGGAGGTTATCATGAAAAGACGTGCAGCCATCTTAACGATTGCCTATTTCCTCCTGCTTTCGCTGGCAGGGCAACTGGGATTTGCTCCTGCTCTTCAGGCCCAGTCCGACCCTTTTTACAAAGGCAAAACCATCCGAATCATCGTGGGCTCTACTACAGGAGGCTTTTACGATCGCTGGGGCCGCATCATCGCACGCTACATGGGGAAGTACATTCCAGGGAACCCTGAAATCATTGTCCAAAACATGCCTGTAGCCGGATCCCTGATGGCCACTAACTATGTCTATAACGTCGCCAAGCCCGACGGACTGACCCTTGGCATGCCCTTGAGCAGCATTTACCTGGAACAGCTTGCCGCGCGCAAGGAGGTGCAGTTTGATCTGCGCAAATTCCACTGGATCGGCTCGCCGGCCCGGGAGGCAGCAATCCTCTACATGCGAGCCGACGCGCCTTATACCTCTATCGCAGACATCATCAAGGCTACGGAGCCGCCCAAGTGCGGTTCGACCGGCACTGCCAGCCAGAGCTACACGTTTCTTAAAATGCTGGAAGTTACGCTGGGCGCAAAATTTAACAACGTGGTTGGCTATCAAGGCGGCAGCGAGGTCGACTTGGCAGTGGAGAAAGGAGAGGTGGTTTGCCGCGCCCACAATATTTCGGCCCACTTCGGCCGAGAGCCCTTTAATACCTGGCACAAAAAAGGTTTTGATCGCCATATAGTCCAGGGCTCGCCCAAAAGGGATCCACGGGTCCAAGATGCCCCTACTATTTATGAACTGTTTGATGAATATAAGACTCCTGCGAACAGCCGGCGCGTGGCCCAGGTGCTTGTGGCGGAAGGCGATCTTGGTCGTCCAATGATGACCACGCCGGGCACTCCGCCAGAAAGGGTTAAGATCTTACGCGAGGCCTATCTCAAGACCCTGAAAGACTCTGAGCTCTTGGCTGAGACGAAGAAAGGAAGAATGGATGTGGTCGCCACCCCTGGTGAGGAGCTGGAGGCGCTCGTGAAAGAGGTCATGGATTACCCTCCCGAGGTCATCGAGCGGGCAAGAAAAATTTTAGGGAACTAAACTTAATTCCCCGCCGTTGACGTGGCGCTGTGGGACATTGGCTGTGGGACATTAAGTATAAGTACACATGGTACCCATTCAGCGATCGGCGCGTCTGCTTCTGGAGGAATGCTGTTCTATGGCACACCTCCTTTGTTGGCCGGACCCATCACGATTACGGGGACACGATACGGATTTTCAGATTGTGGAGCCCCACGACTAAAGCCGTAGCCCCACTGCTTCTGCGGGCGGAACCCGCCGAAGCAGGACCCTCCTTCGCCAAGGCTACGGAGGGTTACCCGCCGCGCATTCATCCACGGGCAAGTCCGTGGCTTTCTGCGAAGGCGGGTAAAGGATGGGCGGATTGGGTCTTTTGTTGTTTGTGTCTCGCTCAAACCACTTGAAGAATTAGCCAACAAAAGATCTGACCCTTTTCCCTGAATTTGCCCGCACATCGGGCTCCCAAACGCGGGTTTCTACTCCACTCCTTTGAGGAGATCCTTTACAGGTGCAAACCCCTTATACGGATCAGCGTTCCAAGCGAGTGCTTTCCAAAGGCACTTCGCTGGAGTGTAGTGATTCCAAATTCTCTCGTGCAGATCATGAACTGCTCTTTTTGCGCATCAGAGACATCTTGCGAAGCTTTATCGTATTGTTTCTGACTTTCCTTGTGGATTTCCTCATTTATTGCAGCCGTCCCCTTTTCTAGGTTTCCCCTCATAAGCATCTCTGCGTACCACTCTTGTTCCACCATATAACTCTTAAACAACGATGATCGCCATGCAACGGCATCTTCAATGTAACGCTGAACGGCGTAAGGTTTCTGCCTTGCTTCTAAGATCCCGCATGGGTGGCTTGAGCCAAAGAAAAACCAGGTGATGCTAAAATAGACTCCGACAACAAAAAGTCCTGCAACGCTCCATCTCCATGGAGTATTTAGGTTCTTAGCCAACGGACCCACCCATTTCACGAATGAGCGCGTTGGAGCTCCCGTTTCGCCTTTTGAGGCTGAAAGGTCACCACCACAGGAAAGGCAAGCGGTTCGGCGCGAAGCGTTTTTTTGTCCCGCATGCGGTACAGGTTATAATTTCAACCACCATGGGCTTTCTCCATCTTCTCACATCCCACATTCGCGCAAAATGTACTTACACTATACCTTTGTTTCCCTTGTCGAATTCTCGTTTCGCTTTCTTTCTGATCACCTCAAGTTCGCCCATGAGACGCTCAATCTGTCCCTCCAACTGTTGCGGAACCTGTCAATGAAATGAGACACGCCCGATTGATAAATTAGACTACAAGATCTCCTCGCCCATCTGATTTTCACCCCTAGCCATACCCTTACCCAATGGCTGATCGTTCGTTATAGGGC
>JACQUW010000118.1 GCA_016210115.1 Deltaproteobacteria bacterium
CTTGATCGTTGCCTCATTGACATCCGTGATTTTTCCTTCAGTGCTGATGGTGACCAGCGGGTCGAGGCTCGCCTCGATGAGGCTGCGGGCATACTGGGAAGTGGCCAGGAGCCGCACCATCACTTCCTTGCGTTCGGTGATGTCCCTGGCAATGGAAGAAGCGCCGATCAGCCGGCCTGAGGAGTCGCGGATGGGAGAGACGGTGAGGGAGACCTGGACGAAGGTGCCGTCTTTGCGCATCCGGAGAGTCTCGTAGTGCTCCACGCGTTCGCCATTGCGGATTTTTTCGAGGATCTCATCCATCTCCGTCGGCCGGTCGGGGCATAACAGAGCCACGATAGGCTTGCCGATAATTTCCTCTGCTGTATATCCGTACATCAATTGCGCCGCAGGATTCCAACTTGTAATAGTCCCTTCCAGCGTTTTGCCGATGATTGCGTCGTCTGAGGAGTCGATGATAGAGGCAAGAAGCGCAGTGCGCTCATCCTGCAAGGCGGAACGCGGCGCCTTCGCCCTCTTAGTTCTCACTCGCTCAACTTTCTCCATGGAAATTACCTCCTCTTCGGGTCTCCCAATGAACAATTCAAGAAAAGAAGATGAATCATTTCTCAGCGCATAGGGCGCACGCTCTCAGATTTTGGTGCTTTTCGGTTTCCTGAACTCCGCAGATTTCACGTCTCTACCGATCGCCGAGAACTCGTTGACAAACTCCCCCGCCTTCTCGTCGTCGGTGATCTCTTAAGCATAAATGCCCTTGATAACGGGCGACCTTGAGTTTCACCAACCAATGATGAAATTAGGCAGACAAACTCAACGAGGTTTGCAGCGATTTATTCGCTTGGCGTGAATTCTGCCCGGCAGAAATATTTCAGTGATAGGAGCAATGCCGGCTATCGCGCGGCTGACCCGGCGGTAGTTATTGAAAATTTGGTCAAGCCCCGGTTCCATAGCGCTGGTGACATCATATTAATTCCAAAGGAGACATTCCCGAAAGCGACGCAAGACGCTAGCGCACATCAAAACGAAATGTCAAGAGGGCCTTCGGCTGGGTGAAACCCTGGAAATAAGGTTTGCTATGGCGTTCCGCAAAGACTAGACTGGAATTATGAAAACTAATACGGAAGAACGGCAACGGTACAAAATAGAGGATTCTCACCGTAACCAGCCCTTCGTTGGGGTGCTTCGGAGGGATCGGGACACATACGCATGGACGTGGAGCGGCCATATCGAGTTTGAAGACGGGGATGATTTGATGTTCGCGAGCCAACGTAACTTCACAACGAAGCTGGAGGCTGAAGACTATTTGCGTCGATTCGCGTGTGACCGCATTGATCGCCGGCTCGGCGTAACAGTACCAAAGCTTTTCTAGCCTAAGGCTTCGGGATTTGCCCTGGATGTCCGGTATTAGCCGGAGACAGGGCGCGTTTTGTTCGAGCATGTATCTTTTCCGGCAGCGTAATTCCTTTTCCGCCATGGGTTTCTTTTGAGTGGCGGGGGCGCGGATGTCGATCATCTTCGCATGGAACCAGCGACACGGCTCGGTCGGTTATAGCCCAGGCTGAAGGGACCCCTTGGCCGGCGTTAATTCGATTCGGCGCAGGCTATAGCGGCTTGATTTGCACCTTGCGGAATTTCACGACTCCCGCGCCATACTGAAGCGCGATCGGCCCGTTGGCAAACTTGCTGTCCTGAACATCGACGGTGCGGACTCCATTGAGCGTGAGGATAAGGCGTGTCCCTTTAACCGTGATCTCATAAGTGTTCCATCGACCACCGGCCTTGGGCATGGGCGATACCGTGGCAATGTGGACGATGGCTCCCGTGCCGTAAGATGGGTCGGGGCGCTTGTCGTAGATATTCGCCTCATAGCAGCTCTTGTCGGTTATTTTCTTGGGATTCTGGCAACGCATGAAGATGCCGCTGTTGGCGTCGTCACTGGCCCAGAACTCGACCCTGATCATAAAGTCCTTGTAGGAATTCTTCGAAACCAGAAAGTCCGCGTCCTTGCCGAGCCGCTTGTCGGCCTGAACGACTCCCTCCACCACGGCCCAATTGGCGGTGCCGACGCGGTCCCAGTTGTCCAGGCCGTTGGGGCCGTCAAGAAGCGTGACCCACCCCGCATCAGCTTGACCAGTCATCTGCTGTGAGCAGCCGAAAGCGGTGAATCCAATAAAAAGCAGGCCCATCGTGACGATAGACAAGTGTTTCATTGTGATCTCCTCCCGGAAGCCAACCGGATTTCCAGACCTCATCTTCAAGGTGCGCCACCATAGTATTTTCCTAACTCGTTCAATCGGAATGTCAATCTATTCGGTTCAGCGTTCAATCACCCCGGAGCAGCCCTACGGAACGCAGCCATCACTTGAGGCCAAGGGAAAGGCCGCGAGTGTTCGATGAGAGAAGTTAGACCCCCCGGACACCGGAGGACCAAGACCTACGCCGACCGGCGGCATGCATTTATACCGCGTGTCCTCAGAGGCCAGTCACGAGAGGCGGCGATCTTGGCCAAACTGTTCTCTAAAATCGGCTGGGTGTAAGCGGACCCGCGCTGACCGACTCCATGGACATTTGCACCACCTTGGGGTAATGAAAACGGCGAAGGAGAATCGCCGATGGATCGAAAATGCTTTTGGATTTTTGTGCCGGGTCACCGCGATTGTCCAGCGGGCGCGCCGGACAATCGAAATGGCCGAGTCCTTCGGTTTCCTGAAATGCATGCGACATCAACACTAAGAAGGAGCGGAATCATGAAGCGAAAGCTTTTGATCGTTCTTGCGCTCGCGTGGGTTTTCGGGACGGGCGCCGCCGCGCCGGTGCGGATGACGCCGGTCAAAGTGACGGACGGCGTTTACATGCTGGAGCATTCTCGAGGTTCCGGCAATTCCACCGTCGTCATCACCAGCGACGGCGTCCTCGTACTGGATTTCCACATCGAAAATGCCGACCAAACGCTCGCCGCCATCCGCAAGCTGACGGACAAAAACGTGCGCTACCTCATCTCTTCCCACAGCGCGGGCGACCATGCGTCGGGCGCCTGGCATTTCCGCGAAGACAAGCCAATCTATATCGCGACGAAAAATCAAATCCATGATCTCCAGATGCAAGAGCAAAAGGAATTCGACGAACGCAAGAATTCCAGCGACCCGCGCTACGCGCTGTACAAGGGACGCGAGCTCGTGAAGCCCGATATCGCGTTCGACGGCCAGATGACGCTTTACTTCGGCGGCCTCACGTTTCAAATCACGGCGGAAGGCCGCGGCCACAGCACGGGCGATCTCACGGTGTACATTCCGCAGAAACGCGTGATGCTGATGGGCGACCTGCTGGACACGGAAATTCATCCAGGCCAGGGCGAATCGGGTGAAATCTTCTATTCCAACGTCAAAGGATGGATTCGAATTTTAGACAACATCATGGCGCGCAACCTGCCGGTCGAGACCTATGTTCCCGGTCACGGCCCGGTCCACGTCGGACGCGGCGTTAAAGATCTCGAGGAGCAAAAACGGTATTTCGTCGTCATGCGAGACGAAGTCGCCAAGATGATGCAAGCCGGTAAAAGCCTCGAGCAGATTGAAAAGGAATTCAAGGTGCCCCAGGAGTTCGCGCACTACAAACGGCCGGAACGGCTCCGGCAGTTCTACAAACTCTTTTTTCATCAGCTCGCCGAGACGGGCTATTGATCCGACGGCTTGGTCTCAAGAATCAAGGAGGGCAGGGGGATTGCACCGGCGAATGCCTGCATGAATCGGCTTCCGCGACCGGATCAAAATCGAATATTGATTGGACAAGCACTCGGTATTACTCTGAAGAGGAATGATCGCCTGCACCGATGTCCATTACGGAGAAAGTCAGGCTGTTGCGGCTTGTCTTCTCTTCCGCGACTGGCCTGATGATTCCCCCTGTCTCGAAGTGACGGAACGGGTAGAACAGGCGGCGCTTTACGAGCCCGGCCGGTTTTATCGTCGCGAGTTACCGGGATTGCTGTCGGTTATCGGAAGACTCGTGGAAACGCCCGAAGTCATCGTCATCGACGGTTATGTCTGGCTCGGAGATGAGTTTCATCCAGGACTAGGGGCGTATCTTTACGAAGCTCTCGGCAGAACTGCCGCGGTCCTCGGCGTGGCGAAAACACTCTTTCAAGAAGGTCCTGCGCTTCGAGCCATCAAGCGTGGAAGGAGCTCAAGCCCGCTATACATCACCGCTGCAGGGATAGACTTGAATGAAGCTTCCGAGCGCGTCGTCGAGATGCATGGCGAATTTCGCATCCCGACTCTGCTCAAAAAAGTTGATCGACTTTGCCGTGGCGTTGAGCGAAGCATCCGAGAAGAATCACCAACACAATGAGACGGGAGGCCCGGGGGCGCTCTCACGCCACTAACGTGAGGCAATGAAAGGTCAGGCCGAGTTGTGAATTATTTCCGCTCAAGCAACAGAATCAGACTACTACGACTCGACTACCTTCGTTGAAGTGCCAAAGCCTGCCTCTGCTTCCCCTATACGCAACTCGATATGGCTCAGATCGAGAAACTGCTTGTTGCGCGCTGATACAGTGGTGGGATTACTCGCCAGTGACACTTTCACGTTTTCGGAATTCCGAAAATACGAAAGTATCTCGACCGGACTTCCACGTTTCCGAAATCCCGAAACGTGGAAAGGTCGTCAGATGCTTTTCGCGGGGGGTCGCCCAGGCCCGGGAAGTGGTGCCGCCAGACGCTGAAAGCTGTACACGAGCTGAAAGAGTCGGCGCTTACTCAGCCGCGACCCATGCGGTTAGAATGGCGGGCATTTCCGGTATCACCGGCTCCCAGGAGTCGCCGCGATCTCGGGTAACGTAGAGGGCTCCGTTGCCTCTCTCTTTAGGGTTAAATCCAAAACCGCGCGATCCGTCCCCCATGGCCGCAAAGACCGTGTTCGGGTCGTGCGGATGTGGAACCAGAGCCCATGGCATCCATGGCATGCGCTGGGGCAATCCACCGGCGGCCCGGCGCCAACTCTCTCCGGCGTCATCGCTCAACAGAATATAACCTTCGGGATCTCTTTTCTCCCGCGACCAAACACCCGGCGATCCTTTGGCCCCGGAGAGCATCATCCGGGGAGGATTGCCGGGCAGGAACTGCCAATCGTGAGAATAGCTGTAAAGCTCCGTATAAGCCCACGGCATCCCGGTCTCAACGCGCCGCCAATGGGATCCGCTATCGTCGCTTCTGAAGAAACCGCGGGCGGAAGAGACGTAATACCGGTCTTGGCTGCCGGGATAGTTATTCAAAGAGTGCATGTCGAGATATGAGATTCCCGAGCTTACATCCTCCCATGTTTCCCCTCGATCCTTGCTGATAAGGACGCCCCCGTGCTCCAGGAGAACAAAAAGAAGACGGCTATCGTCAGGATGAATGAAGATACAGCGCACATGAGGAAATTGAATACCCCGGTAACGCTCGGGAACGGACCATTTCGACTTAACCTGATCAGACACACGGAGTAAGCCGTCCAACGGCTCCCAAGCGCTGCCGCAGTCTTCACTGCGAAGGAGGCGCACAGGCCCAAGACCGGCATAAACGACACGCTCATCGTGAGGATCGACGGTGAACGTCCTTACATCTCCTTCCACTACCTTCTCCCAGGTTCGGCCGCCATCCTGAGTCCGATAACCTCCATTATGAGCAACCGCGGCAAAAACGACTCCCGGTCGCTCACGGCAGCCGGTCAAGTGGTCAACGGTTTGGCCTGCAAAGAATTCGGCCACTGTATTCATCGGGCCGGACCGGCCCTGCATGAGTTTCAAGCCCCCATTGAACGCGACGTAATAGCGGAGTTTTTCTTGCATAAAAGCCTCCTTGCGGCGCCAAATTTCCTTTTACTCATACGGCCTTTACAACGAGAGCTTCTTTCCTTTTGAGGCCTCAAACTCTACTACAACAATTATCTTTGTCAAAAGAAGTAACCCGCGCGTTTAGGGAGTCTCAGGAGCCTCAAACGTTGCAGAATTTGGAAAAGAGGCTCTTTTTTTCCTACCCCGTGGAAGGAGATGAGCCTCTTGGCACAGTATTCCAGCGCTAGCAGGTGGCATGCTGCTTGCTCATTGCCTTTCCAACGGTTTTTCGCGACCCAAAATCCTTCTTATCAAAAGACAAGAATAGCTTCCTCGTGGAAGTTACGGGAGGTGCCGATGGCAGTCAGCAAAACGATTATAAGCAAAAACGGTAAGGCACCCCGTTGGGGCATGGCCATTGATCTCAAGCGTTGCGTCGGTTGCCAGAGTTGCACGCTGGCATGCAAGGCTGAGAACGGCACCCCGCGGGGAATTTTCTGGATGAGAGTGCTGGAGCAAGAAGAAGGGACCTATCCTGCAGCACGCAAAGTATTCCTGCCCGTCCGGTGCAATCACTGCGCCGAGCCGCCCTGCGTTCCGGTGTGCCCGACCGGCGCCAGCTACAAGCGGACGCGGGACAATCTCGTTTTGATCAATCAAGATAAATGCATCGGTTGCCGCGCGTGCGTTGTCGCCTGCCCTTACCAGGTCCGCTTCATTCCGGAAGATTCAAAGGGCTATTACGGGGACGAGCTCACTCCCTACGAGGCCAAGAGTTATCAGAAATGGCAGGCACGAACAGTCCAGAAATGCACCTTTTGCGAGCACCGTCTCGCAACCGGAAATCAACCTGCTTGTGTTCAGACCTGCCCCACACGCGCGCTGGTCTTCGGCGATCTGAACAATCCGGAAAGCGAGATCGCCAAGCTCATCAGAGGAAGAAATCACTTTC
Organism: Deltaproteobacteria bacterium; assembly: GCA_016210115.1. Lineage (GTDB taxonomy): Bacteria > Desulfobacterota > Binatia > UBA9968 > UBA9968 > JACQUW01. The sequence continues at coordinate 6,762 of JACQUW010000118.1, forward strand.
AGCCGCGCGCGGAGCTGGGAACAGATCCGTCACTATATTATCTTACGTAACTTTTAGGAGGCCGCTATGGCACACGAATTCAATACGGAGTTGACCGCTCAGGAAGAATGGGGCTGGCTGTTGGCATTGGACTTATTCTTTGGCGGATTGGGGGGAGGCCTCTTCCTACTTTTCTTGCTATTCGGGCTTTCCTCATCCATTGCCGTTCTCTCTTTGGTCTTTGTGGCTCTTGGGGCAGTGGTGCTGATGGTGGAATTGGGGCACCCGCTTCGGGCCTGGCGCGCCCTCTGCAAGCCGTTTTCTTCATGGATAAGCCGCGGCGTTTTCTTCGTGACGTTTTTTATCGTTTTTGGGGCGCTCTATAGCGCCTCTGGTTTTGACTCTTTTGTCTGGCTGGCGCCCGGGAGTGATGCGGCAAAGAGCACGATAGCCGTTATTGCCGGCCTATCCGCGCTAATGGTTACTCTCTACCCGGGATTTGTGCTCGCCGCCTCTCCTTCGATCCCGTTTTGGAGCAGCCCGCTTCTGCCGGTGATCTTTTGTTTCCACTCTCTGATGGTGGCGAGCGGACTTCTATTTCTGATCGCTCCCTTGGGATTGGAGGTCAGAGCTCTCCAATCCATAAGCTATTTGGGAGCGATCCTTATCATTGCCAATTTTGTTCTCGGGGCTATGTATCTCGCGGCGTCGAAAAAATCGGGTCTGGCAGCCAAGGAATCGGTAAGACGACTGAATAAGGGCTCTTTGGGCTGGACGTTCAACCTGGGAGTAGTTTTGATAGGCATGGTCGTTCCTTTGTTGCTCGTTCTATGGAGTCCGCCGGCGATCGCGCTTGCCGGTGCCGGTCTTTTCATCTTGATCGGCGGGCTTCTCTTCCGGTACTGCGTATTGAAGGCCGGCGTTTACGTTCCGTTCGCGTTGACGTGATCGACTATGAACATGAGTGTCGAAGAGTCCACGCAAGGGCGAGCCATCGGCGTTCGGGTCAGATTCATGGGTGATCTGAGGGCCGTGGTCGAGTCGCGCGATCTCGAGATGTCCTTGCCTCGAGGGAGCAGCGTGGGCGACCTGTTGAGTTCCCTCGCCGAAAGATACGGCGATCCCTTCGCGAAGTGGGTCTTCACCGGATCGGGAGATCTACATCATTACATTGTTATTTTCGTCAACGGCGACAATCTTCAGGACATTGGAGGACTATCCGCGAAACTGGGGGAGCGGGATGATCGCGTGGAGATTATTATGCTACCCATGTTTGAAGGAGGATGATTATGGCCACAGAACTGATCCAGACTTCTTGTGGGATGTGTTACATCGGCTGCGGGATTCAGGTCAAGGTAGAAAACGGCGTCGCAGTCAGCATCCAGGGTGACCCGAACCATCCGCAGAACCGCGGGAATATCTGTGCCAAGGGTCAGGCGGGGCTCATGAATCTCTACAATCCAAACCGGATTAAAACCCCGCTAAAACGGACCAATCCCCAAAGAGGGCTCCACGTGGACCCCGGCTGGAAGGAAATCTCCTGGGACGAAGCGCTCAATACCATCGCGTCGAAGCTCATCGCGATTCGCGACAACCCGAAGCAGCTCTACATCCAGGGCTGGGAAATAACCGGAGACACCCATCTCTGGCTACATGCCTTTGCCAGCGCCTTCGGCACCCCTCACTATTCGAGTAACGGCTCTCCCACTTGCGGCAAGGTCATCCACCCCGTTGAATTCTTTGCTGCCGGCGGGTTTCATCAACAGCCGGACCTTCATTACTCAAACTACTGCATCTTAGTGGGAACGCAGTTCGCGATTTCGGCCCGCGCTTCGTTTAACCACATCCTGCGGGATATGGCCGATGCCCGCGCCCGGGGAATGAAGCTGGTGGTGGTCGATCCTATCGGGGGATTTGCCGGCAGCAAAGCGGACAAGTGGATTCCCGTTCGGCCCGGAACGGACACGGCATTTGCTTTGAGCATGCTCCATGTCCTTTTGAACGAGCTGGGGATCTATGACGCGGAATTCTTGAAACACAAGACCAACGCGCCTTACCTCGTTGGCCCGAAGGGGCTGTATGCGCGCGATCCGGGCACCGCCAAACCGCTGGTTTACGATGCAGCGGATAAGCGGATTAAGACACACGATGATCCCACGTTGCGCGACCCCGCGATCACGGGTGGCGGCGAGGGGGGGAAGCCATCTTTTGAGCTCCTCAAAGAACATGTGGCAAAATATCCTCCCGAAAAGACGGAGGAGATCACAACTATCCCGGCCGCGACCTTGAGGCAGCTCGCGAAGGAATTCGGCGAGGCGGCGTCCATCGGCTCAACCATCGTCATCGACGGGGTAGAGCTTCCTTATCGGCCGGCCTGCGTTGATTGGGCCAAAGGGCCGCAAGGCCACAAACACGGCTTTCACCAGTGCTGGCCATTAAAGCTCCTTAACATCGTCATGGGCGCTGTCAGTGTTCCGGGAGGCATTCTCAGCACCGGCGCTGCCGGCAAAAAGCCTTTTCAGTGGTTCCCGGAAGGCGGTGAGGATGGGATGCTGGAGAAGGGCGGCAACATTCTCCCTCTGCCTCACCCGAAAGCGTTCCCCGGCCGGACCCCGACCAAACCGGTAAGAAACGATCTGGCGGAGCTGTTTCCGTTAGCGCCTCACTATCACACTCTGCTGCCGATTACCGCCGAAGATCATGAGCGCTACGGATTGACATACGGCTTGAAAGTCATGTTTCACACGCCGACCAATTCGGTCCTGGGCTCTTTCGGTGATCTCAAGACGGTGGAGCGTTTTTACCAGTCGATACCTTTTATTGCCGGCTTTGCCATCGAAATTAATGAGACCAATCTCTTTGATGATATTGTTCTGCCGTTTCCGAGTTATCTCGAACGCTTCGATTTTAACGCCGGCACCTCCTCGCGCCAACTGGGTCCCTGCGGCCAGGACGATTGGTTCTGGCAGATCAGGCAGCCGGTGGTCGATCCGGCTCCAGGGCTGAGGCATCCGCAGGAGATTATCCTGGAGTTGGCCGAGAAGATCGGTATCCTCGACGACTATTACCGGCTGCTCAACCACACTTTCCGCCTGAAAGAGCCGCATGCGTTTCAGCCGGGGAAGCGCTATCTTGCAACGGAAGCGATCGACCGGATGAGCCGCTCCTGGTTCGGCGAAGAGCATGACCTCAAATGGTTCCAGGAGCACGGCGTGATCCGCTACAAACGGGACGTGGACGAGGCTTACATCGGCCCGTTCCTGCAGGCGCGGCTGCCGATTTATCTGGAGCATTTTCTCCAGCGGGGAGAAGAGCTCAAGGAGATTACCGGCCAGATGGGTCTCAACTGGGACTTTTCGGATTACACGCCGCTCTCAGAATGGATGCCCTGTCCATCCTACGATGCGATCCAGAAGGGCGATTACGAATTCATCGCAGTCCATTACAAGCTACCGTATACCTACGGCGCTTTCGGGAACGAGAATCCCTGGATAGACGAGCTCTGCGAGCACAATCCTTACGCGTATGGGGTTCTTGTGAACGCGAATGTGGCTAAAGCCAAAGGATTTTCGGAGGGCGAGGAGGTGTGGCTGGAATCACCGGTGTGCAAGGTGAAGGTCAAGCTCAAGCTGAGTCAATCCATCCATCCCGAGGTGGTTGGGATTGCCGGTCACTTCGGCCACTGGGCGCCGGGCATGCCGATTGCCAAGGATAAGGGGGTGAACTTCAACTCCCTGCTTCCTACTGACTTGGAGCATATCGACAAGATTTCCACGGCCCTGGATCATTGCGTACAGGTGAAACTCTACAAGTAAGCGGCGATCAGATCCGCTTGCCTCGGAGAAGCTCATCAGGGCTTCGCAGAGAAGATCTATAAATTCCTGCGATGAGCAGAACCTTTACTCAGCCGCCACCCAGGCGGTCAGAATCGCAGGCATTTCCGGTATAATCGGTTCCCAGGAGTTACCGCGGTCCCGAGTAACGTAGAGGGCTCCCGTACCTCCCTGTGTCGGATCAAATTCAAAGCCGCGCGCCGTCCCCCATGCCGGCAAACATCGAATTCGGATCATGGGGATGGGAATCAATGCCCGTGGCATCCATGGTATGTGCTGGGGCAATCCAGCCGGGGCCCGGCGCCAACTCTCTCCGGCGGTGCTCCCTCACAGAATGTAACCTTCTGCTTGCGACGCCCAATATTCTTCAAAGCGCGGCACGGCCTCGACAACCGGGACCCGATTCTTTACTTCCGGGTCGCGACACCTCGCTCATTCCGTGCTGGTCGCCTTTCGGTAGGGAGAATTCCGCGCCCGAATTCCATCATTTACCGGATTGTTCGATCCACTTTGGCGGTATATCCTCGGCTATCCGAAAGTATGAACAGACTAGGAGATTGAATACCGGCGTCCCTTTCGGCCTGACCGATTCAAATAATGATGAATTCTGTTGCCAGTATGCTGAAGAGGATTTCTGATTCCCTGCAACATCGAGGGGTCATCAGAACGTTGATGGTTTGTGTGATGGGTATCCTCAATCTGATTCTGCGTGATGATCGAGTCACTGCATACCGAGAGCGCAGGTTCGATCGCAAATTTGGCGTAGACACAGCGGGAATCATTCGTCACGATGACCTGAATATCAAGGATGCTTTACGGATGCATGCAACTCTGTATCAGGCTACACAGCCGGCTTTGCTGGAGAAGACCCTTGCCGAGCTCCAAATCGATTACCAGGAGTTCACATTCGTCGACTTCGGGTGCGGCAAGGGAAAAGTTCTGCTATTAGCTTCGTCTTTTCCGTTCAAAAAGATTATCGGTGTGGAACTCGCGGCCGATCTAAGAGACATCGCAAGAGCGAACCTGAAAAAATATGCGCCTAAAAAACAGTTGTGCAAGGAGATGGAAATTGTCGGCATGGATGCGGCTGAGTTTCTGATCCCGCCATGGCCGCTCGTCTGTTATTTTTATAACCCGTTCAAAGAAGAGATTATGATCAAGGTACTGAACAACATCGAACAATCGTTGAACAGGCACCCAAGAGACGTGGTTATCGTTTATGTGTATCCGGAACTTGATTATCTGTTACAAAACAGGAGCTTTCTGCAAACCGTAAGAAGGCGAGATTGGTGTTCCATCTATAGGAGCAACTGCCGCACTCAGAATCAGCTCGGCGCATTGCGCAACGAGCATGGCGCTGAACTAACCGCTTAGCATTTGCTCCCGCCGATCGTTAGCGCTGCAACTGCCGGCAGGATTGGCCGGCCAGGGCTCCTTATAAATCACAAAACGGCGGATCGATGGCGAGCACAGGGGGGATTTTGACTTTAAAGGTGAGTGAGCGGGCGTTCCCACCAGCAATCCTCGTGAAGCGGGCTAAACTGTCATGTTTGATCGTATTAGTGAACCGTTCGCGGCGGCGGGCCTTCCTCTGGATCCAGGTTTGCGGAGCCGAGTTGAAGCAAGTTGACAAGCGCAATCTCTCGATGTTCTAGGGAAGGCGCTTCGAGCAGCGCCTGCTTTTCCGAAGGATGGAAAGGTAAGGACATCCCGAGGATGTTGACAAGCTCCATGTCGGACAACGGTTTAAGCTGGCGCAACTTCAGTTGGAGGCCGTGACGCGTGGCGTACTCGGAAAGAGCCGCCATTACGCCGGCGCGATCACAGCGCCACTCCTTATCAAGAGGAGAATCGCGAAAGCCGTCGTAGCTGGCTCTCACTCTCCGATAGCCGCGGTGTAACTGGAGTTCCGCTTCCCTACGGAAGCGGCTCAATCCCCGCAATTGCAGCACATATCGCCCATCGGGAAGCTTTTCCCACGTTTCAATATAGCCGGCGCACCCGATATCGTAGAGGTCCGGATTCTCCTTCTCCGCGCCGGGCAATGGCCGATTATCCTGCCCCGGGACCAGAGGCTGGATCATGCCGAAAACGCCGTCTCCATGAAGCGCGTCTGCTACCATGCTGCGGTAGCGGGGCTCGAAAATATGCAGCGGAAGAACCATTCCCGGAAAAACCAGCACGCCGGTCAAGGGGAAAACGGGAAGTATCGCGGGCAGCGATTTGGGCGCGCTGTTGACGTTGGGCATCGCTCTGAGTCTACCGGTTAAGGTGACGGCGTCAAGAGCGAGCAGGCCCTCTGCGAAGGTGGAAGCAGTGTGTGTGCTTAAGAGACGCGGAGGGAACCTGCCCCTCAGCGGGAGCCGACCGGCCATGCCCATTTTGGATTTCGGATTGCCGATCGCTATCTTGGCCGAACGGGATAGTAGCTAATACGAGGTGGAGAAGACCTGCGAGGTTGAAAGTTATTACAGGGGCGGGTTGGCGGAAGGCATAATCGAGGATAAAGCCGAACCGTTGCTTTCTTACTCTCGCGCCCTCAGCGACGCAAGTGCGCGACTCCTCGAGATGAAATTCGGAATCACCTTCCCGACCCCAGGAACTCCCCCAGCCAATCTCATGACTTTTTCCTCTAATTCAGGTTGCGAAAGCAGACCGTACAAAGAAACCTCTCCTTGCTTGGTGTCCACGGTAATGTCCAGATCGCGCGTTTTCGGAGACATGACAAGAGCCGCTTGTACTCTAGTTGTGATCGTTAAATCCCGAAAAGCTTGCAGGGATTCAGCAGTGGGCTGAAATTCCTGTTTCTGAGATGTCTCTATTACGAGTTCGGCTGCGGTTTCCAGATTCATTCTAAAGATATTAAGGACGAGATCGTAGCGGCTGGGATCCCGCCAATCGGCCCCGAATATCGCCTTCAAACGGTGAGCGCGGATCCGATCTGTCTCTTCGAGAAAATCCCTGGCTTCCTGCTCGCCAAGCCCTTTGCGAAGCCTGACTTGCTCCAGTCGGTATTCCATCGGAGCGGTCAAGAGAACTCTGAGAACATGGCTCACCCCGGTAAAAAACTCTTGTCCAGCATGGCCGTGATAAACAAGCTTCCCATTTTGAGCCAACTCACACATCGCGGCCCGCAGCGCAATCTTGTAAAGCCTCAGGTTTTCCCTCCACCGCTTCCACCAATGGGGCTCGGTCTCCAGCACCTCGGAGAAGCTGGTCTCCGGGATCCCGTAAAGCTTACTCGCCTCAATGAGCAGCTCTCGACTAATGCAAGGGTGATCTAGAACAGAGGCGACTCGCTCTGCAAGCTCCCGACCAGCGCCAAATGCGCTGTGAGATATTGTGATAATCGGCATAAAGCTTTCACCTCCCTTTCTTAAGACTTGATTTGGGTCCCCTGATTATGCCTTCTCGGCCCTTATTACTATATTTCAATACTCTTGAAATGACTAGTCAAGAAGGCTCTGGAAGCAGGCCCGGTCCGGATATATGATTTGCAAATAGCGCTCTCGGCAAAAACGGGGCGCGGCTGATTCGCGGACGCCGAAAGGAGGTCGTTATCATGTCTCCCGACGAACTCATCGCTGAATGCTGGGAATACGCGCGCGAAGTCCCAATGGAACAGCATCCCTGGTTCGAAGGAATTATCCAGCACCGCTGGACGCCCGAGGAAATCATCCAAGGGGAGGTGCAACACTACTTGCGAGTCCGCACGAACCCCATTTATTTCGGCTATATAGCGGTCAATGCCGTCGCGGAGAAACAATACGGTCTGATGGAGGTCGTGTTGGAGAACTTTATGGAGGAGCTTTCAGGAGATCGAACCCATGTCGACATCATGCTCCAGTTTCTCGAAGAATACGGGATTTTGCGCGAAGAAGCGGACGCGGCGGAGCCGGCGCCGGGGACTATGGCGGCGATCGAGATGCTGATCGGATGCTGCCAAAGGCGCTCGGCGCTTGAGGGGGTTGCAATGCTGAGCTTTGTGGAAAGCCAGCACGGCGGACCGGATGGAGTCGCGGCCAAAGTCTACCGCGAGCTTAGGGGGCATTACGGCTTTTCAGAGCGCGCCATCGAAACTTATAAACTGCATGCGGAGCAGGACGTCGGCCATGGGGCCCGCCAGATCGAGGTCATCCGCCGCTATGCCACGGATGCAGAGACTCAGGAGAAAGTTCTGCGCGCGGTCAAATTGGGAGTGACCGCCTTTACGCTGGAGTGGGATGGACACGTTCAGGCGATGACCGGCCGGCGGGATTTTTGGAGCGGGACGGCTCCCCTTCGGCTGCGCCGGCCGTCAGCGCGCCCGCCCTCCGAACTTTAGACAGGCCAATCTTTGGGAAGATCTTTGCGCCACTTCCGATACTCCGGTTCGTCTTTGTGCTCTCGCCGGATGCGCTTCAGGGCGCTGAGGAGCTCTTCGAGATCGAGGCGAAGCGTGTTAGAGACCATACCCGTGGTCTCCTCGAAGCCGAGGCCTCAATTCTGATATCAGCCACGGATTCTCTTAAGTATATAGCGATCCTCTTCGCTGAGCGGCATCCGTATTCTCCGTTATAGTTTCTATTCTTCTCCCTCAGAAAACCCCACGGGTTGCGTCGTTATCAGCTCGGTTGTTGTATGCGGCGCGCCTTCGCTGTCAACGAGCACGCGAAAACGGGTCAGAATCCGCCACGGCTCGCCTGACCAGAGCACGCGCAAAATGAGAAAGGCGTTTTCCACGACCTCACCCGGCGCCTCATTGCACGCTACCGAAAGCTCAAGCACCGCGCTTTGGCCGGACGGCACCTCAAGGGCCGGCTGGAGCTGGATTTCTCCGCCGCGAAATTGACTATGGGGAAGGCGCGCAGCCAGTAAATGCAACTGCCGGTCGCTCAGGTTTTTGATTCGCCAGCTTATAACCCACACGTGAGGAGAGGCTCCGATTTTTCGGGAAATCTCCTCAACAAGGACTGGGGGACCGGCTTCGGTTTTTTTGTGCACGCGACAACAGCTGATTCTTGGAAGGAGAAAGCGCGCAGCTTGCTTTGCTGTTATCTTTGAGTTCCTTAGCCGGCCACGACGTATCGCTTCACGACCGGCCTGCTACCGCCTTGCAGGCCTCGCGTGTGGCGGCGGATCTCGTCGTGCGCCTGGCTTGTCTTGTAACGATCGATGGCCGCCTCGTCTTCCCACTCAGAATAAGAAATGTACTCGCCTGGAGCATCGACGCATTTGAGCAACTCTTCTGAAATACATCCAGGCTGCTGGATCATAAGGGGCGCGCAGTGTTGTTTCCAGATGCGCTCAGCCTCGGACATCTGATCTTGCGGAACGGTGACATAGATCAATCGCGCTATAGGCATAGCAACACCTCCTGATAGTGGCCCGGTTCCGCCTGCGCGAGTCCAGCCGGACCGGGCAGTCTATTGGGTTTAGTTCGGTTGCCTTTCCCTTTTGCTTTTCAGAGTTAGCGCAGGCCTTAAGATACGCTAGCACGGCATGACTCGCAGTCAAGCTCTCAAAAATCGGCGCTACGAGATTGAGGACCGCGCGACTCTTCGCGTCTTGAATGTCTTTATGCCTGACCATATATTCGAAAGAAACAGTTACGTGGATGCGAGACTTTGATGAGACTGTTGAAAAAGCTCCACGTACCCTTCGAGAGCCTCAGAGCGAACGGAATAAGTCTTGAATAACGACTAAGTGTCCGTTCATGGTGAGCCCCTTCGACTCTGCTCACGACAGGCTTGTCGAAGCATGCTGCCAGTGTTTCAACAGCCTCTTGGTTCTTAACATTTCGCTAGGCGAGAAAGGTTCTAGTCAAAAGGGGGAATCCATGACTGCGCAACTTAAGCTTCGCCGGGTTTTGTGGTTTAGCTCTCTTCCCGTCGTGCTTCTGCTGCTTGGCTCAGCCGGCGCCCAGCAACTCCCGCGCTCAGTCAACATCGGCGCCAATCCGCCTGGATCTCTTTTTTACTCCCTGGCCAGCGGTGTGGCCAAAGTCGTAAGCGAGGCGGCTCCGTTTCGCGCGCAGGCTCAGCCTTATGCGGGAAGCAGCACGTTCTTACCGCTGATCGACAGTGGAGAGCTCGACTTCGGCATCGTAAACGCGGTGGACATGGCTCTCGCGTACCAGGGGCCCAAGCGGCTCAAAATCGGCGGCAGGAACCCATTGCCCCATGTCCCCAACGTCCGCTTGATCATGCGCGGCTCGCCGCTGCGCAGTAGCCTGATCGTCAGGAAAGACTCGCCTATCAAGACGGTCCGCGATGTCAAAGGGAAACGCGTGACCGGCGAATATCCGGCCCAGCTTGCCGTCTGGTACAACGTCTTTGGGTCGCTGGCCAATGGAGGACTGACGTGGAATGACGTCAAGGTTGTTCCGGTTCCCGCGGTCAATGAAGGCCTCGACGCGCTCGTGCAGGGTCGCGCCGATGTCACGACGCACGCCATTGGCTCGGCAAAGGTCAAAGAAGCCGACGCTGCAGTGGGAATCCGTTACATCTCGCTGGACTGTTCGCCACAGGGCGAAGAGCGCATCAAAAAGGCCGTCCCCGGTTACTATCTTTCCACGGTCAAGGGGGGCTCATCGAGCGGCATCGTCGAAGACATCTGCGCGTACACATATGACATCTATCTCGTCGGCCATAAGGCCCTTCCCGACGCAGTCGTTCAGTCTGCGCTGAAGGCTGTCTGGGATAACATTCCGAAGCTGCCGCCTCTCCATCCCGCGTTTAGGGAATGGAGTAGGGAACGCGCCGTGGACCCGGAGGTGACACTCGCTTATCATCCGGCGGTGGTCTCTTTTTACAAAGAAAAAGGTGTCTGGTCGGCCAAGATGGACGAAGCCCAACGGAAACTCCTCGCCGTGAATCCGTAGTCCGCTAGCACGGGGATCTCGCGTGAGCGACGATTTTACTGGCGCGCCAACGAGATTTCGCCGTCTGGGCGGAGCTCCCGCCGCGCTCTTGCGCGCGCTGCTAGTCGCTCTTGCCTTGTTGGGTTCTTCGTGGGCCCTGGAGGTCCATTACTACTTTCCCTGGACTTTTTTTAAGCAGCAATACCTCGCTCTTTTTCTGGCACTGGCGCTCAGCAGCGTTTTTCTTGCCGTAAAGGCGCGCGCTAAAGAGGCTGGCGATAAAATTCCCTGGCACGATTGGTTTTTCTCCGCCTGCGGATTGCTGGTCGGGCTCTACATCACGATTATGTATCCCACCATCGCTTACCGGCTTGGGATACTTTCCCCTGACCGCTGGCTGCTCGGCAGTCTCGCTATCGTTCTCATTTTAGAAGCGACCCGCCGTGTTGCCGGCGGCACACTGGCATGGTTGGCGCTGGGCGTAATTCTGTACGCGAAGTTCGCGTACGTCCTCCCGGGGATTCTTTATAATAGAGGCTCCTCCTGGCAGCGCATCGCAAGCTATCTTTACCTCGATTCCAACGCCATGCTCGGCCTCCCGCTCGATGTGGCCGCGGGTGTCATGGTAGCTTTCATTTTTTTCGGCCAGGCGCTCTACGCCGTAGGCGGTGACAAGTTCCTTACCGACCTCGCGCTCATCGTAACGGGACGCTATCGAGGCGGGCCGGCAAAAGTGTCCGTCGTCTCCTCGGCTTTTTTCGGCACTGTCTCCGGGAGCGCCGTCGCGAATGTGGTCGTAGACGGCGCCATCACGATCCCGATGATGAAGCGCACGGGCTTTCCCGGCCACCTGGCAGCAGCGGTGGAGGCGGTAGCTTCTAACGGCGGCCAAATGATGCCGCCGGTCATGGGAGCCGCTGCTTTTGTAATGGCCGAATTTCTTAATATCCCGTATGGCCAGGTGGCGCTTGCGGCAGCGGTTCCCGCGTGCCTGTACTACCTGGCCCTTTTTACACAGATTGATCTGGAGGCGGCAAAACGGGGACTCGTCGGTCTTTCCACTGACCAGATTCCGAAACTCCGCATCGTCATGCGAACGGGATGGGTCTTTCTGATCCCGCTTTCCATCCTCGTGTACACTCTGATGATCGAGAACTGGGAAGCAGGAAAAGCGGGGATGGTGGGGGTCATCTCAGTCTTAGTTCTTGCTTCGCTGCAGAAAGGGACGAGGCCATCCCTGCAAAAGATTTTGCACGCGCTCGAGGAGACCGGCCGGATCCTGCTGGACATTACGGTTATCACCGCTTTGGCAGGACTGGTGATAGGCACTCTCCATCTCTCCGGCCTCACGTTCAAGATCTCCTTCCTTCTGGTGACGATCTCCGGTGGCAACGCTTTGCTCCTGCTCTCCGTCACCGCGCTGGGCTGTCTATTTCTCGGGCTACCACTCCCCACAACCGTGGTCTACATCACCCTGGCGGTGCTTGCTGCGCCGGCATTAGTTCAGCTTGGCATTACTCCTCTGGCCGCGCACCTGTTTTTGTTCTATTTCGGCATGGTTTCATTGATCACCCCTCCGGACTGCCTGCCCGTTTACATTGCAGCGGTTATGGCGCGCGCGAATTTCTGGCAGACCGGATGGACCGCGATGAGGCTCGGCGTCGCGGCTTACGTGGTCCCTTTCGTCTTCGCGTTTCATCCTCCCCTGATCCTCGTCGGAACAGCGGCGGAGATTATCTTGGCGATTGTTACGGCGGCCTTCGGTGTTTTTCTCCTTGCCGCAGGATGCGCCGGCTATCTCTTCCGCCCGCTTGGTTGGGGAAAGCGCGGAGCGCTCTGGCTGGCAGCGATGCTCCTGCTTCTGCCGGAATGGAGCGGCGGGTGGCTTATCGTTAACAGCGTCGGGCTGGCGTTGGGCGTGTTTCTCATTTTGTGGGAATGGAACAAATCGGCTCTCTCGAGAGCCGCTCTGGCCGAGCCCGGAGGCGTGAGCCGGTGAGACACCGCAACTACCCCACAATCCTGCGACGCACGCATCCCTTAAGCTCGTTTAGGCTGACAATACATGCAGTGTTTGTCCCATCTGGGCAGGTGAGAAATTTCTTGCCAATTATTGAAGAAATCTATAGAATCCGCCAAAAAAATTATTGACGCAGATAGGCTGACCAACTCACTGACTAGTTAGCCACACGCGGAAAGAGACCTAGCTTTTTAACGACTCGATGGCTGCTCAACTCATCTCGTGTCCTTCCTGTGGGACAAAAAACAGCCCACACAGAACGGAGTGTCTTAAGTGCGGTGTCAACCTGCCTCGGCTCCATGCATCGGGGGCCAGTCTGTTGACGCAAGTTCGTGTTAGGCCGCTTGAAGCTCGAGGCGGCATGACAACTCAATGGAAATCACCCGCAGGACGCCCTGTTGGTGTCTGGGTAGTCTGCGTCTTCTATGTGCTCTCGGCTGGTTGGACGTTATTGTCTCTTGCTCTCATATTCACCGGCGCCATGAAAATGAACGCGGCGCAACAGGCCTATTTCGGCTCTCTCACGAGCGCAGACTGGTTCTTTTCTTTCTCGATCAGCGTTCTCAGCTTTGCAGGTGCCGTCTCGCTGTTTCTGCTTCGACGTGTGGCAGTGGCCTTGTTCGCCGTAGCGTTCGGCTTGAACATAGCCCTCACCCTATTTCATACTGTCAGAACTAACTGGACGGAAGCGGTGGGCGGCCCGGGGATCGTCGGCATTGTACTCGGATGGGTGGTACTTATCGCGGTGATTCTATACGCGCGCAGCCTGGCCAAGAAGGGCGTCCTTGCTTGAACCGGAGTAACGACCCGCCTGGGCCGACGCGCTCGATGTCGGTCGAACAAAGTTGCCAAGGGCGGGCGGCTTAGGCGGGAGCGTTAGACAACGGGGGTAGAAGGATGACGGTAACCCGAAGCATTCAGGAGCTACTCCTAGACCTAAGATCGTCTCGACCGACAGGTCGTGAGAGCTATCACTATGGGCAACCGGGAGCACCTTCCTGTACTTCTCGACACATTCGTTGAGCGCAGGAAGGCCCTTCTTGTTGAACTCCTGCCAGGAGCCGTTGAGCAGGTGCATGACCCGCGAGCGCGCGAGTTGCTGCGGAGACTAGCCTCTGGACGGCCATTTCATGCGGACCGGGTTCTTGCGGTCCTGGAAGGTAGGGATCCAGCGAACGCGGCCATTGATGACCTCGATGACGAGGAAGCTGAGAAGCTGGCGTCCGATGTCTTTTACTCCTGGATATGTGGGACCGATTACGTCCGGTCGCTCTATCGGCTCGGTGTGGTTGCCTTGGGAGTGCGGGTTCCGGAGTTTCTAGCGGCCTTCCTTCAAGAAGCCAGGAGTTGCTACGGTCTGCAGCAACAGCTTGCAACCGTGGCACTTTGCCGTTCAGCGCTCGAGGCCGCCCTGCGTGACGTGGCCGTCCGAAAGGGCCTCTTCTCCGCCGAGCGATCCAAGGTCCACTCCATAGACGATGACGACTCTTTTCGAGTGCGGTATTTTATCAACCGCTTGTCTAAGGATCGGCTGAAGGACGATCTGCATGAGGTTTACGGTCTCGCGAGTAACATTGTGCATGGCAAGTTTTCTGTTCAGCGTGGGCAGGCGGAACAGGTTTACGGAACGACGGTACGCCTTATCAATGCTCTCTATGAGCGTCATCGAATGTAGCAGCTGGTCTAACTTGGTGCTTCAGGGCGATCACTTAACAACGACGGCTGAGCTCAACCCTTAGATTACGTTCCAATGGACAAGCCGCCGAACAAGAGGAGCGCTGCTGACGCAACACGCGAACTGGGGAGAGCGATTGTCTCGGCCATACCGGCGGCGGGCGGTCCGCTTCAAGTCGCATTCGAGAACATCTTTGCCTCTCCGATTGAGAAGCGAAAACAGGCTTGGCTTGAGCAGATGGCTGAAGTCATAACCGAAGTGCAGGAGCCGTCAAAGACCTCACGCCCGAGAAACTCGCCGGAAACGAGGCCTTCGTGACCGTTGCAATGCAGGCATCTCAAATCGCCATTCGCAACCACCAACAAGTGAAGCTCGAAGCGCTTCGTAATGCCATCCTAAACACTGCCCTCCCAAACCCACCGCAAGAAGATGAACAAATGATCTTCTTGCGGCTCATCGATCAGTTGACGCCCTGGCACCTTCGGGTCCTCTCGCTATTGAACAATCCACTGGAGTGGATGGAGCGAAACAAAGTCGCTTACCCGGGTTGGGCAACGGGCGGTGTATCAGCGGTAATCGAGCACTGCCTTCCTGACCTTCGCGGGCAGCGTGACACGTACGACCAAATAGTCCGAGATTTACAAGCGGAAGGGTTACTTGGCCAAGGCCATTTTGTGCATGTTATGATGACGGGTCGTGGCATGACGGAGTCGCGAACAACACAGCGCGGAAAACGCTTCATCAAATTTATAACGGCGCCCGCATAAAATCACGAATACATACAGCCGGTCGGTGAACGATGGCTATCAGTCGGTGCTGCGCGTCTCCTATCGCCGTGCCACAACCGGTACGTTAGATATCGCCTCATACGACCTGCTTCGTTACGTCGCGCTTGCCGGCTGTACGCCGCTGGCGTATAGTTCTATATGCTTTTTGTAGAGACACCAATCTTTACGCGAGAACTACCGCATCTAATGTCCGATGATGACTACCGAGCTTTACAGTCTGCTCTGTTGTTACGTCCTGGGGCGGGACCGATTGTTCCAGGTGGCGGCGGTCTCAGAAAAGTCCGGTGGGGTTTAGCTGGAAAAGGAAAGCGTGGGGCGCTGCGAGTGATCTATTACTGGAATAGAGCAGAAGAATGCATCTATATGTTGTTGGTCTATCGTAAAAGCCGTCAAGAGGATCTGACCCAGGAGCAATTGAGAATTTTGCGAAGACTCGTGAAGGAGAACTTGAAATGAACAAGAGAGAATTCGAAAAACTTGTCGCCAGTGTGAAGCAGGCAGGCAAAATCAGACGAGGAGAAAAGAAGGCCTCGCGGGTTTTTGACCTTAAGCCTGTGGACATTAAGACGGTGCGGAAGAAACTCAACCTGTCCCAATTGGAATTTGCATTGATGATCGGAGTGAGTCTGTCAACACTTCAGAACTGGGAACAGGGGCGCCGACGTCCAGAAGGCCCTGCTCAAGCATTGCTCAAGGTGGCCGCTTCTAATCCGAAAGCTGTGGTTGATGCTTTGGCGTCGTGAAGTAGGTATCTGACCCGACGTTGCGGGTCAGCATAGAGGTTGCTACCAAATAGGAACAATATTATCGCCATGGCGCGCAAGAAGAAACACCGGCCAGGTCCACGGCGAACGCGAATGACGCGGCAGGGGCGGCTTAGCTCGGCAAGGGCCACTCGGTGGGTCGAGAACTACAGAGGAAAGAGCATCATCAAGAGCTATAAGAAGTGGTTCGCCGTTGACCCGCTGTGCGCGATCACCGAGCTCCGTATGCTCGGAGTGAAGATCAGCGCGGAACGAGAGAACCAGATCAAGACATCAATGGAAGCTCGTAGCGCTGCAAGAACACGCCGCCAGAAATTAGCGGTCGCTAGCGAGTTCGAAGAAGTCTTCACAGAGTCGGACGGCACCTTTGCCTATATCGCCGGTTACACACCGGGAGGCGCACCGTTCGGCGTCACCTGGGAAGAACTTGGGGAGGAGCCTCCGTGGAGTGACGATGGAGAAGACGGCATCAAACCAGCCGCTCCACGGGACCGGAATAAATCTGGGGTCCGGTGACCGGTGCCGTAAGACAACTCACGCTGGGTTCGTCTTACCTTCGCCAGAGCTGTTTGGTCGCGAGGCGGGCGCCCTCGGCCATGGCCTCGAACTTGGCCCAGGCGATCTTCGGATGGCCGACTCGCGGGCCAAGGCCGCAATCCGTACCGGCAATCACGTTTTCACGACCCACGATCGTCGCATATCTCACCAGGCGATCCGCGATGACCTCCGGGTGCTCGACGATATCCGTCGCGTGCCCAACCACGCCTGGAACGAGCACTTTTCCCTCGGGAAGCTTGACCTCCTCCCAAACCCGCCACTCGTGCTCATGGCGCGGATTTGACGCCTCGATGGAATAGGCGCCGGCGCGCACTTTGAGAATGATATCCACGATGTCTCTCAGTGGAATGTCGTATTTATGCGGGCCATGGTAGCTGCCCCAGCAGGTATGGAAGCGCACATTTTCCACCGAGATCTCTCGTAGCGCGTGGTTCAGCGCGTCGATGCGAAGCTCGGCGTACTTGCGATACTCCGCCACGCTCATCTCAGCATTGATTTGCCACGCGTCCGGTAGATCGGGATCGTCGATCTGGAGGAGAAAGCCGGCGTCGACGATTGCCTTGTACTCTTCCCTCATAGCTTCAGCCAGCGCGAACAGGTAGGCCTTGTCGCTGGGGTAGTAGTCGTTTTTCATCCAGTGCTCGATGGTCCCCGGGGCAATGGCCGGAAGGAAAGCCTCCGTGACTGTTACTTGATCGAGCGCCGCTTTGAAGGTCTCGATTTCCGCCTGCAGGGCCGCCTGCCCTATGTACTTGAGCGGTCCATTGCAGAAGACTCGCTGGACGTTCTCGCCGCGAACCGTGCCGAACCTCTTCTGAAAGTATTCAGAGAACTCTTTCATGTCCCGGCCGAAAATCATCGAAGGGCGCTCTTCCGGTTTGGCCGGCCGTTCGATGAAGCCGCTCAGACGCTCTCGCGCGTAGCGGGAAAAACTAAGTTTTCCGA
Source organism: Deltaproteobacteria bacterium (assembly GCA_016210115.1). GTDB lineage: Bacteria > Desulfobacterota > Binatia > UBA9968 > UBA9968 > JACQUW01. The sequence continues at coordinate 24,165 of JACQUW010000118.1, forward strand.
ACTCGCCGTCGTTGACGATATCAAGACCACACTCGATCTGCTTCTTTACCACCTCCGCAACGGCGCTGCCGAGGCGGCGGGTGAAGGAGGCATCGTCATCGAGCTCACCTTTGTTTTTCGCCGCAACCATTTGCGCCAGATCATCTGGTTGCGGCAGGCTTCCTGCATGCGTGGTTAGGATCCGTTCCGTGCTTCGCTTCATTTTTTTCTCCTTCGCAATCTAAAGAAAATCACAAACCTTTTCGGGCCCTAGCTAGTGCTAGTGTCGCGTATTAGAAATCCGTAAAATAATTCGGACGTCATTCCGGCCGAGCGGGCCCCGCCACGCTAGAGCCGGAAGCCGGTAAATACAAGGGCTCTGGATTCCCGCTTTCGCGGGAATGAGTGCGCCCGTGAGGGCGCCACGTTAGCACGGTGAAAGTCCGTGCCGGAGTATGCCACAACTCCGTAGCCGAAGGTAACTGCGTCGGCCCGAGGCGATGTGGGGAGCAACCTGTCTGCCGTGCTCGGCAGGCCGGAGATGAACTGTTGGTCGGTAGGTGAACGAACTCGATTCGGCGGAGAGCTGCGATGAGCCTGCTCATTCATGGCGAAGTCCGAAAATCGCTGGGCACGCGCACGCACGGTTTGGAGGGCGGGGACGGCGAAAGCCGTTTCCGACCCCTATCAGACCTTGAGAAGACTTGGAATCGCCACCGCAGCAAGCTTTCGATCATTAACGGCGGCCCTGGTGGTTGGAATCCTCTCGGCGTTAATCGCCTACGGCGGCTGGCGCCGCGACTTGCGCTTGCGAAAAGCAGGACGAACGCCGAAGTTACTTTAAGCGTTCCACAGCTTCTTGCTCGCCAGCGCCGCGCCTTCGGAGAGGGCGCGCAGCTTTGACCACGCGATCTGCGGGTGTACTCGCCCGCCCAAGCCGCAATCGGTCCCCGCGATGACGTTCTCGCGGCCGACGGCATTCGCGAAAGCGAGGATACGATCCGCCACCAGCTCTGGGTGCTCGACGACATTGGTCGCGTGGCTCACGACGCCGGGAATGAGGATCTTCCCGGCCGGCAGCTTGACGTCCCGCCAGATCTTGTATTCGTGCTCGTGGCGCACGTTGCCGGCTTCGATCGAGTACGCCTGCGCCTTCACCTTGAGCATCACGTCGACGATATCACGCAAAGGGATGTCCGTCGTGTGGGGACCGTGCCAGCTACCCCAGCACATGTGGTAGCGCACGCGATCTTCGGGAATACCCGCAAGAGCATAGTTTAGCACCTCGACGCGCAGAAGCGCGTAGCGCTTGTACTCCTCAAGGCTCGGCCGTGGGTCGAGCATGTCCCATGCGTCCGGCAGACCCGGGTCGTCCAGCTGCAAGACAAAACCAGCCTCCAGAATTGCCCGATATTCCTCGCGCATCGCCGCGGCGATCGCCTCCAAGAACGCCTCAGCCGTCGGGTAGTGGGCGTTCTGGGCGCGGCAGAACATCTCCAGGCTGCCGGGGGCGATCGAGGTGACGAACACTTCTTCAATGCCCGCGGCATCTGCGGCCGCCCTCAGGTTTGCAAGGTCCCGGCGCAGGGCTTCATGACCGACATAGGCGATCGGACCGGTGCACATCGGGCGGCTGGCGGCGGTGCTCGGCGCTCCGAGCGCTGTGTCGGCGTAGAACTCGGCGAACTCCCGCTGTTCCCACCGCACCCCGACGATGCGCATCGGCGCCCCTGGAGCCGCTGTATCGGGTGCGACGGCTTCCGGCGGTGTCGGGCCGAAGCCGGAGACCCGGCCGAAGATGTAGTTGCCCCAAGCGCCGCGGTCCGATGCGGCGCGCATAGGCTTGCCGAACTCGCCATCGTTCAGAACATCGATGCCTGCCTTCACCTGAGCGAGCACGATCTCACCCACTGCGGATCGCAGCAGCGCCTGCAGCGCCGCCTCGGCCTTTGCTCGACCCGTTTGCCTCGACCACATCTCGCGCAGGTCGGCGGGCCGGGGCAGGCTGCCGGCGTGCGTGGTCAGAGTACGGTCAATGCTTCGTCGCATCCGTCGATACCTCCTTAGGTGTCATTTTCACTCCCGACGAAGGTACTAGGAATCCTCTCGGTGCTCCGCTTCATCTTGTTCCTCTATTACCGGTAAATGATAAAATTTCGTTTGAGCGGGTCAGCCCGCGAGAACTTCAACTTGCCTCCCACCAGCCCGCATTCGAGGACCTCTCGCAGCGATCAGAAAGCGAACTGGCTCTGTAGCCGGTTTTTGAGGGAGAGTATCTGATAGGGTTGGTGTTATGTCAACTCGCGATTCCCGGTACATTTTCTCCGCCCGGATCGGCTCCGTGCTCCTAACTCTCACTCCCAGGCTGATTGAAATCTAGCCAAACATATTTGAAATTTTCAGATCAATCTCGGTTTTGGCGAGTTTCCCTGGACCTGTTGATCCGTTCGCTCATCACCCTGGGTGCGTCGGACCGCGAGCTGTCCAAGATTATCGCCACGCCGCGCGCCGCATGATTCCGGAACAGGGCGTGTACGCACAGCATTTTATCCCCCGACGAGCTTTATGACGCTGTGGAAGGTTGCCTCTCGTTGACGTCAAGGATATTCAGATCTCCGCCAACGACAAAGTTCTAGACATCGCAGTCTGAAAGCCGTCTCGGGAAGGATTTCGCTCGGTTACTTGAAAAACAATACAGCTTGATACAAGAAGCAAGACCTGACCCCCAGCGCTGCCCTTGACAGCGCCCCGGAACGCGCGGCGAGCGCCGCACTCCAGGACTAGCGTGCAAAGCCGCGCGAACAGTGGTCGCATGGAGAAACAAACGCGAAGCAATCCCCCTCATCTGCCCGCCTGATATATAATTGGCGAGCAGCACCTGAGACCTGGGTTTCGAGCCGTGGAATGCGGCTAAGACCGCTATCCCATCGGCGGCATTTTCGGAAATTTGGGCAGCGCCGGATTCATGTAATCCCAAGGTTGGGCACTCGCCGCGAAAATGTCCATAGTCGGCTTATACTGGCTGGGATCGTCGAGGCTACCAGCGGCGATCATTGCGAGGTCCGGCACACCGCTGGTTTTCGCGAACAAACGCGCGCCGCACTCCGGACAAAAGCCACGGGTCAGCGTATTACCACTGTCCGCTTTAGTCTCGTGATACTTAACGTTGCCGGTGATCTTTAAACTAGCCGCCGGCAGTCCGATGCAAGCATCATACGCACCGCCACCCGCCTTTTGGCAATCGCGGCAGTGACAATTGCCCATAAACAACGCGTCGGCGGAACATTCGTAGCGGACCGCTCCGCAAAGACAACCGCCAGAAAATTTAGTAGCCATAGTTCTTCCTCCTTGCTATTGCTTACTCGAAGATTAGGAACACTATTGCCGTCATGGCCTCGGGAGTCAAGCTCAGTTTCCCTCTTGGCGATAGCAAGGCCGCAACGTCAAGCTCTTTAGCCACTGCCAAGAAAAGCAAAGCGACAGAGGATTGAAAATGACGCTGCGGGTTGGGTCTTTTGAATTTCATCAAGGAGGCAGATTATGGCGATTGTTCTCGGTTTCGCTCGTAGGTAGCTGCTGACACGGCGATTAGAAGGAGAAAGGCAGAACTACTTTGCCTTGGGTCGGAAGGGTGACGCCTTGATCGACTCTCCGCCGCGAATAATCCGGGCTAGATATTTCGTTCCAAATCGAGAAGAATGAAAG
>JACQUW010000144.1 GCA_016210115.1 Deltaproteobacteria bacterium
GAGATGGGATACTGGCGGGAAGAAGGCCTGGACGCGGAGCTTGTCCTGATGCGCGCGGCAACCTCGGTGACAGCTCTGGCGTCCAGAAACGTGGAAGCCACAACTCTAGGTGGCGGCGGGCTTCTGGCCATCCTTCGTGGCCTGCCTATGCGTCTGGTATTCGCGACATTCAATCGCCCCCACTATGCCATCTTCGCCAAGCCCGAAATCCGCTCCCTCCAAGAGCTCAAGGGAAAAAAAGTGGGCGTCTCCAGCATCGGTAGCGGCCCCGACTCTCTCTTGCAGGATCTATTGCAGAAGCGGCTGGGCGATGGCAGCAAAAACGTGGCAATACTTGCGGTGGGCACGGGAGAAGAGCGCATTCTCGCCCTAAAAAGAGGGTTTGTGGATGCCGCGATCCTAAGTCCGATGGAACGGCTCATCGCGGAGGAAGCCGGCTTGCGCGAGCTTTTTTCCTTCTTGAAAGAGGGCAACTACGCCGATCTGCCCAACAGTCTCATCGTGCGTGAGGAAATGATCAAAAGCGACCCAACTCTGGTTGAGAAAATCGTGAGAGGCAACCTTAAAGCCCTGCTCTATTTTCGCGAGAATCGTGCCGGGACCAGCAAAGTCCTCGCTCGGGTATTACGAGTGAATGACTCGTATGCGGCCCGGCTCTACGACGACGTCCGATTGAGCACAACTGAAGAGGGAACAGCAAACGAAGAGGAGCAGAAGTCATCGATCTCCTATCTGCTCGAGCGAGCCGGGCTGAAACAGCCGCCGCCTTTGGACAGAGTGTATGATTTCTCATTTGCCAGGAAGGCGATGAGCGATTTGAAAAGCAGGGGGTGGAAGCCATGAAGCCCTGGTCCTTGGTTGCAGCTCTTAGTCTTACGGTATTGCTCGGTTCCGCTGATGCGCAGGAAAAAGTCAAGGCAAGTTATCTCGGAACGTCGGGCGGCCAGACTCCCCTTTGGATTGCGAGCGATTTGGGTTTGTTTAAGAAACACGGTCTTCAAGTCGATGTCGTTTACATCCCAGGAGGCGCCATAGCCACCCAGGCTCTGATCGCCAATGAAATTCAATTCGTTCTGGGCCAGGGATTTACCTCGATTGTCGCGGCGCTTTCCGGCGCCGACCCCGTCATTGTGGGAACGTTTTACAATAAAAACCCATACAGCTTTGTTACGAGCCCTCGAATTGCGCAGCCGGCAGATTTAATGGGTAAAAAAATTGGCGTGCTGTCGATTGGAAGCGTCAACTCGCTGGTGGTCGAGATGGCCTTGAAACACTGGAAGATTGACGAGAGTAAGGTTTTCGTGCTGCGGGCGGGCAGCACTCGCGAACGGGTCCAATCCGTAACGTCCGGGAACCTTGATGCCACGGTGGTTACGGCTGAGGAAGTGAAGCGGGTCCGCAAAGCGGGACTGAAAATTCTATTGGATCTCTCGGAGCTGGGAAGCTCTCTTCCGATGACTTCGGTGACGGTGCGAAAAAGCTTTGTTAAGACAAAAACGGACATCGTGGCGCGGTTTCTCAGGGCCACCAGTGAGGCCGGTCGGATTTTGCAGACCGATAAGGAGCGGAGCCTGAAAGTTCTCGCCAAATGGACTCGATTGAGCGACCGGGAGGCCTTGGAAGATATGTATGAAATCTATTCCCAAACGATATCTTTGCCTCCCAAGACCGACCTCGTCGGCGTGCAGATGATTCTTGATTTTCTGGGCAAGAGCCGTCCCGAAGCGAGACAAGCGAGGGCTCAGGAGTTCATGGATGAGGGAGTGCTGCTCGATCTGGAGAAAGCGGGATTCTTCCGTTCTATGAAAAATTGACGAAGCGAAAGAGACAGCGGTTCAAAACGTTCAATCCGTTTAAACCGTTCAAGACGTTTTGAACGATTGGAACTCTTTGAACGAATTGAACGCCCAGTTCCATTATGCCTACTGAACGCATAGACCCTATCCTTTTGACCATTATCGCGAACCGGTTGGAAACCGCGACCCGCGAGATGGGAGCGGGGATGCTGCGCAGCTCGCGTTCTCCGGTCTTTGCCGAGAACATGGATTTTGTAACGGCTATTTTTGACAGCCAGCTTCGCCTCGTAGGTCAAAGCGCGTTTATCCCCGTGTTAATGGGAGCCAGCCCGTTTGCGATCAAAGCAGTGTCCGATCAATTTGATGGCGACATTTACGACGGGGACGTGATGGTCGTCAACGATCCTTACCACGGCAACAATCATTTGCCGGACATCACCGTGGTCAAACCGGTTTTTTTCGAGGGGCGGCTGAGGTTTTGGGTTTTGGCCAAGGGCCATCACGCGGACATTGGAGGCGGTGGGGCGGGAGTTTACAATCCAAAGGCGAAAAATATCTGGGAGGAAGGGCTGAGGATACCTCCTGTAAAGCTCTACCGCCGGGGTGTTTATAACCGCGACGCCTGGAACCTGATCCTTTTGAATGTCCGTTTGCCGGTTTTGGTGGAGGGCGATCTTCAATGTCAGGTGGGCGCCTGCGCCGTCGGCGAGAAGACGCTTTGGCGTCTGCTCAATCAGTACGGCCCGAAAAGTGTCGATGCAGCGATCGAACATGTGCTTTCCGCGAGCGAAATGCAGATGCGCCAGCGTATCCGCGATATTCCGGATGGAAGTTATACGGCGGTGAGACAGCTTGACTACATCGACCCTGAAAGCGATAAACGTCCGACGGTCTGGCTGACTCTTCACGTCCAGGGGGACAGCTTGCGGTTTGATTTTACCGGTACGGACTCTCAGATCCCCATCTACTACAACAGTTCCTATCCGAATACGGTATCCTCCTGTTACATTGGGGTCTTTTCTACGATCTCGCCTGACGTGAGAGTCGATGAAGGCTCAACGCGGCCTATCGGCCTCCTCGCTCCTGAAGGCTCTCTCGTCAATCCAAAAGAGGGCATGCCCACGACCCGGTGCACCGTCGACACTTGCGCCGTAATCGTGGAGACAGTGTGGCTTGCGCTGGCACAAGCCGTGCCTGCCTCAGTGCAGGCCGCGTGGGGCCGTGCCAATGCCGCCTCGGGCACCGCTTTCAATCCCAAAACGGGCAGGAGCGCCGCGTTTATCTTTCACTTTACCAAAGGCGGCGGCGGAGCCACGTTGGGATTTGATGGCTGGAGCCACATCAGCCCGGTCTCGTCTATGGGCGGATCGAGAGTGCCGGATCCCGAACTCCATGAGATGACCTTTCCCCACTTGATATTGGAATACGAATACCGCAAGGACAGCGCCGGCGCCGGAAAATGGCGTGGCGGATACGGGACCTGCTATCGGGTCCGGTTCGAGGACGAGGGCACCGCGCTATCGATTCAAATCGGGAGTGGCTGTAAAGAGACGGCACCGTTTGGATTGTTTGAAGGACTGAACGGGCTTCCGGGCCGGGTTCAGTTGCGAAAGGCCAGTGGAGAGATAACCGAATGCCATGGGACGATGTTGTACAGGCCCGTTCGGGGCGAAATCGCGGAGTTTTATTCCGCGGGAGGCGGAGGTTACGGCAATCCCTGTGAGCGATCTGTCGACGACGTCATCCATGATGTCGCTGCCGGGCTGCTCTCATTAGAAAAGGCCGAAACGGATTATGGTGTGGCAGTCGAACCGAAGATGCTGACCGTCGATTTAGAAAAAACCGAGCGGTTAAGAAAGCGGCAGCACTAGCGACAAGCATCGAGCCGCTGGGATTCGCTGCAGACCAGTCGTTTGAGGTCCGCCTCAAGGCAAAGGCCTATTGCTCTCGATCGGAAAGGCTTGCCTCTCAGGCACCTTTCGTCGTGGCTCGGTGTCTCCTTAGTGGCGAAACCGTTTTGAGGGATTGAGAGTCAATCACAACCATGAGATTCAGCGTAGGATTTTATCAGGCCGGACCTGTTTCGGAGGCAATCCGGCGAGCCCAGTTGGTCGAAAGCCTGGGGTTTCACGGCATGTGGCTGAACGACGCGCAGTGCCGGTGGCGAGACGTGTACGTGACTCTGGCGGCGGTCGGCGCAGGCACGTCCCGGATTGTTTTGGGCGTTTCGGTTACGAATCCCATAACCCGACACCTGACCGTAACCGCGTCGGCTATGTACACGCTCGATGAATTAACCGCCGGTCGCGCCAGAATGGGCATCAGCACCGGCCACGCGTCGGTAAGAGATATCGGGAAAAAGCCGGCAAGAATGGCGGATCTCACGGAAGCCGTCCAGACGCTTCGGGAGCTATGGTCGGGGCGCGAAGTTTTGATGAACGGTGTCTCTTCCCGTCTCTCCTACGCGGAAGCGAATCCAAGATCTATTCCGGTGTACCTTGCCGGCTCCGGTCCGCGGTCGGCGAAAACCGCCGGGGAGATCGCAGACGGCATATTGCTGAATGTCGGCGCCGAGCCGGATTATATCCGTTCGGCTTTATCCAGCGTCCAGGAGGGGGCGCGCGCCGCCTCCCGCAGCTTGAAAGATGTTCGCGTCGCGGCGCGGATCCCTGCCTGTATTTCTGACGACCCAAACGCCAAGGAATATGTCCGGCCGCAGGTTGGACTCGTGGTCTTGAGGAAACTTCCGTCTGATCTCGACGATAACGATCTGCTCGCGGTGGAAAAAATTCGCCAGACCTACAAACCGGAGGAGCATCTGCGACCGAACGCGCCTTATGTCGGTCACGTAACGGACAGTCTGGTGGAGAAATTTGCGCTGGCCGGGCGCCCTGAGGAGTGTTTGGAACGACTCCAGGGTTTGGCAAAAACCGGGATTGACGAGATAAATCTCGCGCTCATCCATCCGGACGCCGACAATATGTTGCGGACATTTGCCGCGCGTGTTTTGAACCGATTGTAAATGAAACAGGAGGCGGCAATGAATCGATTGGAAGGCAAGGTCGCGCTGGTTACCGGCGGCGCGAGCGGAATAGGGCGCGGAATCGTGGATCTCTTCGCTGTCGAGGGCGCGTCCATCGCTATTCTCGATATCGAGCCGCAATGGACCAAAGATACCGAAGCGGAGCTCAGGGATAAAGGCGCCCGCGCGATCGGAATCCATGGCGACGTGTCAAAAACTGACGACGTAAAGAGGGCCGTCCGTCGCTGCGTTCAGGAGTGGGAGCGAGTGGATATTCTTGTGAACAACGCGGCAGCGGCGATGCCGGCCGATAAGAGTTTTTTCCTTGCCGATCTCGCCGAGTCGGATTGGGATTGGATGATGGCGGTGAATGTGAAAGGGCCTCTTCTTTGCATTCAGGCGGTTGCCCCGATCATGAGATCGGGCGGCGGCGGCAGTATCATCAACATCTCTTCTATCTCGGCCCGGTCCTGTTATCCTGGAAGAGGCGCCTACAGCATGAGCAAGGCTGCGTTGGAAAATCTTACTCTGCAGGCGGCGGTGGAGCTCGGCTCATGGAAAGTTCGGGTAAACTCCATCACGCCTGGTTGGTTTAGAACGCGCAGAAACGAGGCTACCTATCAACGACCCGGCGAGCTGGCCCGGCGGAACGCGACTATACCTGCGGGCCGGATTGGCGCAGTGGAGGACGTGGCGCGCCTTGCCGTATTCCTCGCGTCGGAAGAGAGCGACTATATCACGGGCGAATCCATTGAAATTGACGGCGGTCTTTTAGCGGCGGCGCTGAAATCGTCGGCTGATCTGGCGAAACTGCGGCCGCTTTAAAATAGCCGCAATGCCTAAGAGTCGAACGCGCACAAAAGCCAACGCTGTTTTTGGGGAGGTCAGACTATGAAACGCATCAGCCCTGCAATGATTGCATTTTTGCTGTTGTTCCTGGTCGGGTCGAACTTGATTTTTCTTCGCAGCAGCCAGGCTCAGACGGATTCTTTTTACAAAGGCAAAACCATCAGGATCATCGCCGGCGCTGCGCCCGGAGGGGGAATCGACTTCCTGGCCCGGCTCATGGCGCGCTACATGGGCAAGTATATCCAGGGAAATCCCGATTTCATTGTGCAAAACATGACAGGCGGCGGGACTATGGTGGCTGCCAATTACATCTATGGCCTGGCCGCGCCTGATGGATTAGCTTTTGGCCTCATCAATCCGGGCCTTTACTTCGATCAACTTTTTGGAACAAAAGAGGTCCGCTTTGACTGGACGAAATTCACCTGGATCGGCTCGCCTGAGACCAGCGACGAGATGATCTACATTCGATCGAGCGCCCCCTATAAAGACATAGAAGATCTTCGCAAAGCCGCCACCCCGCCGAAATGCGGCGCCGTGGGCACAGGGGCGCCGGATTACTACTTTGCCCGGCTTCTTCAGGAAACTTTTGGAGCGCGCATTCAAATGGTCGTCGGGTATACAGGCACGGGAGATATCAATCTCGCGATTGAAAGAGGGGAGGTGCAATGCCGGGCGGGGACACTGTCGACCCTGTATGGTCGGGACCCTATGAAGACCTGGGTCAAAACAGGTTTCATTCGCGTGCTTGTTCAGGGTGGAGCAAAACGCGATCCGCGGCTGCCTGATGTTCCAACGATCCATGAGCTGATGGATAAATACAAGCTTCCGGATCGCGCCAGACGGGTTGTAAAAGTGACTCTCTCCGCGGGAGAAATTGGTCGGCCCGTGGTGGGTCCACCGGCGATTCCTGCAGACCGCGCTCGGGTACTGCGCGAAGCTTTTGATAAATCCATGAGCGACCGGGCGCTCCTGGCGGACGCAACCAAAGCGGGTTGGGAGCTTAAGCCCGTGGCCGGCGAGAGGCTCCAGGCGATCGCCAACGAGGTTATCGCGCAGCCGCCGGAAGTCATAGAAGACCTGAAAAAAGTACTCGGGCGGTAACACGTTCGAGACCATTCAGGATTACGGCGCAGGTCTTATCACCCTCCCCTTAATCCCCTCCCGTCAAGGGTGGGGAAATTCCAAGTTCCCTCTCCCGTTGCGGGAGAGAGAGGGCTAGGGTGAGGGGTATGTAAACGGATTTATAAGCCTCAATAGAGGAAGGGGAGGTCAGGATGAAAGTACCGATGGATGTGCGGGAGCATATAAGAAATCTCGAAGAACGAGGATTGTTGGTTCGCGTAAAACGCCCCAGCAACAAAGACACCGAAATTCACCCGATCGTCCGGTGGCAATTCAGAGGAGGAATACCTGAACGGGATCGCAAAGCCTTTCTTTTCGAGCATGTCATCGACGGCCGGCGAAAATACAAGGGATCCGTGCTCGTCGGAGGGCTCGCCGCGTCCCGGTGGGTCTATGGCTTGGGCATGGGATGCGAGCCTGAAGAGATCGTTGACAGATGGCAGCAGGCGTTGGCTCATCCCATCGAACCGATTATTGTGGCAAGCGGGCCTGTGCACGAAGAGGTCCATTTGGGCCAGGAACTGGATCAGGAGGGACTCGGGCTCGACGAAATCGCGGTGCCCATATCGACGCCGGGATTCGATAACGCTCCTTACTTCACGTGTGCCCAGTGGATCACGAAGGATCTCGACACCGGAATTCGTAACGTCGGTAACTATCGGGCTCAAGTGAAGGGGCGGAGACGAACGGGAGTATGCCCCGGACCGCAAGCAAACCAGCAGTTAAACATCCACTGGAGGCAGGCTCTGGCTCGCGGGAAGCACCTCGAAGCCGCTCTGGTAGTCGGCGGCGCCCCGGTGGTCACACATGCGGCCGTGCAGAAGGTGCCATACGGGGTTGACGAGCTGGCGGTGGCTGGTGGTCTTGCAGGTGAGCCCATACCGCTCGTCAAGTGTAAGACCGTCGACCTGGAAGTGCCGGCCACGGCGGAAATTGTTCTGGAAGGGATTATCAGGACCGATTTTCTGGAACCGGAAGGCGCCTTCGGAGAGTCACACGGTTACATTCATCCGCGGATCATGAACCCTATTTTTGAAGTCAACTGCATTACTCATCGCAAAGATCCGGTCTTTGTCGGAATCCTCAGCCAGGTGACACCCAGCGAATCCAGCAAGCTCAAAGAGATCGGAATGGAAGCGATGCTCTTGCGCTACCTCAAAGAGCACTCGAGCATCGGATGGGTGACGGGGGTCGGATGTTATGAGCCGCTGGTCAATCTTCGAAGATATGTGGTGGTGCAGTTCCGGCGCGGGGCGCCTCAATATGAGGTGTGGAGAGGTCTCCACGCCGTTCTGGCCTTCCGGCAGGAGTTGGGAAAATACGTTGTTGCGGTGGATGATGACATCGATCCCAAAGACGCCGATGCGATCAATTGGGCGATTACGATGAGATGCGAGCCCGTAAAAGACGTCCGCATTATAGCCGGGCGGGAGAAGGGACATGCGCCGCCGTTTCGCGTAACCGGCGCCGAGATCGACAAGATGGAAGAGGCTGAAGAACGCTCGGCAGAGTACTCCGTCATGATGATCAACGCGACTTTAAAGGAGCCCTTTCCGCCGGTCGCGTTGCCCGGCCGCGAGTACATGGAGAAGGCAAAGGAGATCTGGGAAAAGGAGCTGGGCCTCCCTCCGCTCAATCCACAAAGACCCTGGTATGGATACTCACTGGGACAATGGGACGACGAATCGCGCGAAGAGGCGGAGATGGCGTTGAAAGGCGAGTATTACAAAACGGGCGATAAAGTCGCTCAGCGGAGAATGTCCGTCGCGCCGAAGCACGAAGAGAAATGAGGCCCGCGTAGGGGCGGACCTGCGTGTCCGGCCTGTGTAGGAGACAACATTATGGCCTTAACGTTTGCCGTCAGCTTCGCTCCGAATCATCCCAAAGAGGTCGCGGAGTGGTGCCGAGTTGCCGAGGATTGCGGGTTCGAGCGCGTGGGGCTTGTGGACTCGCAGGCGATTTACCGTGAGCTTTATGTAAGTTGCACCGCCGGGCTGCAGGCGAGCAAAACCGTAAAACTCGGCCCCAGAGTGACGAACGCGCTGACGCGCCATCCAAGCGTGACGGCCGCCGGTTTGCTGACCATGGCCGAGCTCGCTCCCGGAAGAATATTTGCCGGCGTCGGAACCGGCGATAGCGCTCTGATCAATATAGGCCTGCGGCCGGTCAAGCTGGGGCCCTTTGGAGAGTTTGTCAAGTGCCTGCGCGGCCTCATGCGAGGCGAGCGTGTCTCATACCAGGGATCAGAGCTCCAGCTCACGTGGAGCGGAATGGAAATTCCGATATATGTCGCCGCGCATGGTCCAAAGACTCTCGAACTCGCCGGACAGTGCGCTGATGGCGTCATATACGGCGACGGGGTCGGGACAGAGGTTGTCAAAGATGCGCTGGCCGCGATCGCTTCGGGAGCGGCCGCCGCCGGCCGGAGTCTGGAGGACTTGGATATCTGGTGGGGGTTGTGCGGCAATGTTGCCGACACAAAACAAGAAGCGCTGAGCCGGATCAAGATGCTCCTTGCCGCAAAGGCGAACCAGCTGGCGCGGTTTTCGGAGCAGAACAAGCATGTTCCCTCTGAATTCCGGGAAGTCTTGAACCGGATCCACAAAGGGTACAGCTATCGTGAACATCAAAAGCCCGGTGAGAGCACCACGAACGCGCGCCTTGTTAGCGAGAGCGGGTTGGAAGGCTATTTGGCTGACCGCTACGCTATCGTCGGGACTCCGGAAGAATGCCTGGCCCGCTTGCATGAACTGGAAGAGATGGGAGTCCGGAAAATTTGGTTGAACGTCCACTTCGAAGACAAGGTAGGTTTCATGAAGAGGTGGAGTCGAGAGGTCATGGCCAAGCTCAAATAGTCTAATGACGCGTGACAGGTTACCCTCTTTGGATTTTGGGATTTCAGCCGCAGTCGCCCGCGGGGTAGGAGGTTCTATGTTTTCTCTTTTGACCGTCGGCGTTCTCTTAATCAGTGTCATCGCTGTCTTGGCGGATGATCCTGAGCGGATCGCAAAAGCCAAAGCGGAGGGGAACGTGGTGTTCTATACCACGATGGGGATCGATACGGTACGGCCGGTGACTCTCGCGTTCGAAAAGAAGTTTCCATTCCTCAAAGTGGAGGTTCTCAGAGGAAACTCGGAAAGGTTGTTCAATCGCGTGACGGTTGAACACCAGACCGGCAAGGTTCACGCGGATGTCGTGAATCTCTCGGTGATGCCATTGGTAAAGAACAGGCAGGTGCTCGCCCGCTATCCGTCGGCAGAGATGAAAGCGTTCCCGGCGAAATTCAGGGACACGGATGAGACCTGGACCGGCTTGGTCGGCAACTACTGCGTGATCGGATACAATACCCGCCTCGTGTCAGCAAGCCATGCTCCGAGGGACTGGTTGGATCTCGCCCAACCGCACTGGAAGGGCAAAATGGCCATGGACGTCGAGGATTACGATTGGTTCGGAGCGATGCTCGAATATCTAGGTCCGGAAAAGGGCAGACGTCTGATGGAAGGGCTTTCCAGGCAGGAGATGAGCTGGCGGAAAGGGCACTCGTTGCTGGCGCAATTGGTCTCCGCGGGAGAGTTTTCCGCGTCCCTTCTCTACGCGCACAGAACGCAACTCATTAAGGACAGAGGAGCGCCCATTGAATGGGTGAAAACATCCAAACCCATCGTCGTTTCTTCGAATGCAGTCGCGGTTTTGGAAAAGGCGCAGCGGCCGAATGCGGCCCGTTTATTCGTGGATTTCTTGTTGTCGGAAACCGGGCAAAAACTGCTTTACGATGGGGGACAGATTCCTCTCCGATCCGGCGCGATCCCGGCGGCATCCCCCCTTGCGGCGGAGCAGCTCGAGCTTCATCCGGTTTCGGCTCAGGTGATGGAGCGCTTCGAGCAACACAAGGCAGATTTCAATAAGATTTTTCGCGTCCGGCAATAATAGCCTTTGAAGATCTCTGGTCGCCCTTCCACAACGCTCAGGTGGCCGGCCAGGTCTTTTAGAGACTGTTCGTGCTGAGATCGTCGGAAGCACACAGGACAACTCATCAGACGTGAGGAGGACGAAATGGATCAGATAAAATTTCCCTATCGGTCGGCGCGTCACCTGGCCCTGCTGCATGTCGTTGCTGAAAGCGGAGCGTGGAAAAATCAAGGCCTCTCTGTGGAGTATGATTTCTATGTGGACCCCCATGAGGCGCATGACCTCCTGAGAAAAGGCAAGGTTCAATTTGTCGGGGGCAATCACATTACGCCTTACATCAAGCGCTCTCAGGGAGACAATTGGACTTACGTGGGTCAAACCGCCAACTATATTGCCCAGTCGATCGTCGTTAAGAAGAATAGCAGGATAGGACGGCTGCAGGATCTCAAGGGAAAATCTCTGGCCGTAGGGGGAGGAGGCGGACCCCATGCCTGGCTCAATGCCTGGTTAATTCTTGAGAAGGCCGGGCTAAACGGCACGGTCAAGCTGAACCGGATCTTCAAAAAAGGGCCTGCCTGGAGAAGTGTTCAAACGGGGGACGAAATAGCCGCGCTCGTGAACCGCCCTGACGACCTGGTTGCCGAACGAGAAGGGCTCAAAGCGATTCATCTGCCTTTGCTCCCCATGATTGTTTTTACCACAGTTTCGACCACCGCGCCTTTTGTTCGGGAAAACGGCGAGTTGGTCAAGAGATTTCTTAAGGGTCTCGGCGGCGGAATCAAATTCTTCAAAACCGACAAAAAGAAGGCAATGGAAATCTTAAATTCCACCCTGCCTAAAGAGAAAGGCGGAGGCGACAAAGAGATGATCCAATACATCTACCGGGATTTGACGGAAACGCTTACCGATACTCTCTACCCCACGATGGACGCCATAAACAACGTATACGCGGAAGCTTGCCGTTACAATTCGCTGGCGAAGAAGGTGAACCCGCTTGAGCTGTGGGATCTGCATCTTCTCAGGCAGCTGCGTGACGACGGAGAGATCTAAACTGAGCCAAACTTATTCAAGGAGGAGCGGATGAGAACTCATGGATCGGGTTTTCTATGCCTGGTTTCTGCTCTTTGTTTGCTGGTGTCCCTTGGAGCCCATGCTGCCGAAAAAACAGCCGGTGAGCTGCTGCAGCAGTACTCGAAGTTTTCTCCTGAGGAGCGCAAGCGAGTCCTTGAGGCGGGGGCCAAGAAAGAGGGCTTCGTGTCGTTCTATGGGACGATCAGTGTGAGCGACGCGCAAGTACTTACCGAGAAATTTCACCAGCAATACCCCTACCTCAAGGTCCGCCATATTCGCGCGGGCTCCTCGCCGATGGTCAACAGAATCTTATCGGAGAATCGAGGAGGGAAACGGGATGTCGATGTGGTCGGCATCACGGGACCCGGGGCTCAAGTGCTCATCGATCACGGCCTTATCGATCCGTACTTCTCGTCTGAGAGATCGGCGATTCGTAGTGATTTTGTTTCTCCTAAAGGCCTATGGTCGGCTGTGGAGCTTTATCTTGTCGTCTTGGGCTACAATACCCGTTTGGTTTCTTCCGCGGATGTCCCTAACTCATACTCGGATCTTTTGGACAAGAAGTGGGCAAACTCAATCTCATTGGATCAGACGGATGAGGATTGGTTTCATGTTTTGGCCAATGAGTGGGGGGAGGAAAAAGCAATCGGCTACTTGACGAATCTTATGAAACTTAATCCAAAACTGCACAGAGGGCGAGAACTGCGGGCGCAAATGGTCGCTGCGGGAGAATTTCTCGTGGGTGCGACTTTGTACGATTACCGCGTGCGAAACCTTAGAGCCAAGGGCGCCACGATCAGTTCTGTGGCGCTGCCTCCGATCATGGCTTTCCCCAACGTTTTGCTCCTGGCGCGTTACGCGCCCAACCCTCATGCGGCTGCCCTCTTCATCGACTGGCTGCTCTCGGAGACCGGACAGAAAGCATTCGAATCCGACCTGGGGAGGGATCCGACGCGGAAAGGTCTGGGTCGAGGAATGGACCAGACGGTCGGCGGCAGGCCCATGAAGGTTATAGCGCCGGAAGAGTTGGGGCCGAAGATCGGTTACTATGCAAAACTCTACAGGAAAATAACCTCGCAATAGGAATTTCCAGCATTCGGAGCCGGTCCAAAAAGAGAGCGAGACTGCCGGTCAGAGAAGGAGCAAGAGAGCATGGCGCTCAAATCGTTCGACTTTAAACCGTACAACAAGCTGACACCGTTCGAAGCGTGGATCGAGTCGGAGGGAATACCGATCGTCAGGGAATTTGTCGTGCCGGATCTTCGGACCGTGGAGCTTGGCCCCTGGGGGCGGCTGGGAGGAAAAGGAGCCTGGCTGGTATTGGGCTCGGCGAACGATCAATCCGCCACGACGCCTTACATCTGTGAAATTCCCCCCGGAGGGAGGCTCGAGCCGGAAAAGCACATGTACGAGGAGATTATTTTTGTCTTGGACGGCATGGGCGCAACCGAGGTGTGGATCGACGAAGGCAAAAAACGGCTTTTCGAATGGGGTCCGAACAGTTTATTCGCCCCGCCGCTTAACGTCTGGCACCGGCTGGTGAATGGAAGCGGCCAAAAACCGGCGCGTTTTATGGCGCTCACGAATGCGCCGGCGGTTTTCAATCTCTATCACAACGTGGAATTTGTCTTCGACAATCCGTTCTCTTTCCGTGACCGCTACGCGGAAGAGCCGGACTATTTTTCCGGCAAAGGAGAGCAAAAGCCCGGCCGGGTGTGGGATTCAAATTTCATTGCGGATATCAATAAGC
Source organism: Deltaproteobacteria bacterium (assembly GCA_016210115.1). Classification (GTDB taxonomy): domain Bacteria; phylum Desulfobacterota; class Binatia; order UBA9968; family UBA9968; genus JACQUW01. Next base: position 13,520 of record JACQUW010000144.1, read on the forward strand.
TCTCTTTGCACGAGTGGAAGGAGCGAGGGCCGGCCGCGAGAAATGTCGAGATAGAACTGGCGCACAATGCGATCGCGGCGCACATATCCGAAGGGAGGCCGTGCGTTTACCGAAAGGCCCACCGACACGGACCTGGCGCGTTTATTTTCGTGCTGGAGGGAGCAGGCTACTCGTTGATGTGGCCTGAAGGAGGAAGCATGAAGCGTTATGATTGGGGCGCGGGAAGCCTCTTTACCCCTCCCAACCGTTGGTTCCACCAGCATTTCACCACCAGCCGGGAGCCCGTGAGACGGCTCGCGTTGAAGGGGTGGGGACAGAAGTATCCCATCGGAGGTTGGGATCTGATGGCGACGGGCACCGAAGAGGGCGGCGATATGATCGAGTACGAAGACGAGGATCCGCGCGTGCGCCGGATGTATGAGGAAGAGCTCAAAAAGGTCGGGATGACGCTGCAGATGCCGCCGGCAAAGACCAGGAGCGGGAGTTCCGCGTGAGGACACACCCTTCCCTTGATCCCCTCCCGTCCAGGCCCGTCCAGGGAGGGGAGATTCCCTCTTACAGTCCCTCGCCCCTTGCGGGAGAGGGCTGGGGTGAGGGGTATATAAACTTTTTCGCAAACGTCATGAAAACCGCGAACAGAAAGTAATGGTTTTTTGATATGGACGCTAAACTAGCGGAAAAAATAGCCGGCGCTTTGGAGCAGGCGGGGATCGATTTCATGAGCTATCTCCCCGAAAGCAGGCTCAGTCAAATTTTACCGATCATGCGGAAGGACGGCCGGTTCAAGCTTGCGCCGTCAGCGAGTGAAACCGATGCCGTTTCGATCGCCGTGGGCGCCACGCTGGGCGGCAGGCGGGCGGCCTGCTATATGGAGAGCACGGGTGTTTACGTCTCGTGCTATCAACTCCTGGTTGTGGCTTTGCACTTGCGGGTCCCGGTTCTTCTGTTGGTCAGCCACCTCGGAGGATTTGATGATCAGCGGAACAGTTTTCTCTACTCTCTGCCGGGCAGGAGGTTGATTCCTCAATTCATGGCGCTCGGGATCGAGTACAAGGTCCTCGCCGACGGGCAAGACTTGGAAGCAAATGTCAGCAACGCGGTCCGCACCATGAATGCCCTCAGAGAGCCCGTCGCGCTTGTCTTTACGGGAGAATTCACCGTATGAATCGCTATGAGTGTTTAGGGCTTTTGGCGCCGTTGATTGACAGCCATCTGGTTGTCACGTCGCAAAGCGGGCAAAGAATCGAATGGGGGAGTCTCTCGAATCATGAAGGGAATCTCCTCCTCGGCGAGATGGGAGCGGCTTTGAGCGTGGGGGCGGGACTGGCCCTGGCTTTACCCCATCGTAGGGTCGTTGTTCTGGAATCAGACGGAAGCGTTCTCTTGTCTCTGAGCAGCCTCGCGACCATAGCGAATCTGGAGGTCCCCAACCTCGCTGTGTTCGTCTTTGATAACCAGGCCTATAGCGGAACCAGGATCAGCGAGCCAACGGCGACTGCGGGCAAGACGGACTTACAACAGGTTGCAAAAGGAGCGGGAATAGAACGGTCGGTGACCGTCCGGAACGTGGAGGATTTTAGAAAGGAGGCCGTCGCCGCGATGGACGGAGAGGCCTTGAGTTTTATTGTCTGCAAGGTTGAGGAGAGCCTCATTCATCGGGATATCCCCCGGCCCGATGTTGATTTAGTGGAGAACAAGTACCGGTTCGTAAGGTACTTGCAAAAAACGGAGGGTAAGCTGGCGCCCTTCATAGGGAGAGGGTGAGTGCTGAACGGAGCAACTACACATCCGGCCTCTCTCCGTCACCAGAAGGGGGACTTTTCGTCATTCCCGCGAAAGGGAGCAGCCTCCGGGCGCAAGGTTGCGGGCCGCGGCCGATGGGCAGCTACCATGAGTCGAACCGGGCTCATCAGACGTCCGCGGCCCTCCACCTTACGCTCCTCGGCGTGGAGTGTAGCTTTCATCATTTGGAGAACGTGAAGTTACTTATGAAGTCCTTACTATAAACCACCCACAGGTGAGAATGGGAGGCGACTATGGCGATTTGGGATGACGCGATTACGGCGCGAGACAAACTGGTGCTGGAGGCCTGCGGTTACGGACGGATTCGTGGCCTGGGAGAACGTCCTGCCCTGCTCGTGATTGATATGAGCTACAACTGGGTGGGAGACCGGAGAGAGCCGGTGCTGGATTCCATAAAGCGGATCCGGCACAGCTGTGGCGAAGAAGCCTGGGACGCGGTCTCCGTCGTGAGAAAGCTCATGGACAAGGCCCGGCAGAAGAATATTCCGATTATCTATACGACCGGCGTCGGAGCCGAGACCAATTATGAATCCGGGCGCAGGCCGTCGAAAAACCACCGGCAAGAAGAAGACGAAACGAAGGCTTTTTCGCAGAGGATGGAAATAGTGAAGGAAATCGCGCCCCAGCCATCAGACATAGTGATCTATAAAACCAAGCCTTCCGGTTTCTTTGGCACTCCGCTTCAGAGCATTCTCAACGATTACCGGGTGGATACGCTGCTTGTGACGGGCGGCTCAACGAGCGGTTGTGTGCGCGCGACGGTGATCGACGCTTTTTCCTTCAACTATTTTGTCGCGGTGGTCGAGGAGGGCACGTTTGATCGCATCCAGTTGTCGCACAAGGCGAACCTGCTCGACATGCACATCAAGTACGCGGATGTGATGAAAGCGGATCAGGTAGCGAATTATGTGGATGATCTTCCTGCGGATTTGTACGACTGGAGTACAAGGTGATCAGCGGGGCCGACAGTAGAACGTCGATTCAGGGCTGGAGGGAGAGCCTCGTCATGATGAGGCTGTGGCTGCTTGTCTGCATTCTGATCCTTTCGCCGGCGAGTTTGGCGGCGCAGACCATAAGAATCGGGTCGCTTGGTCTTAGCGGACCGCTACTCCCGTTGTGGATCGCGCAGGATAAATCTCTTTTCTCACAGTACGGCCTTAAGAGCGAGGTCGTGACCTTTCAGGGAGGTTCGACCACGATCCAGGCGCTTGTCGCCGGCGAAGTCAAATTTGCGGCGACCGGCGGCGCCCCGGGGGTGAACGCCAGGCTGGGCGGCGCCGATGTCATCGCGATTGCGGAATGGGTAAATACTTTGCCCTACATGCTGATTGTGACTCAGGAGATCGATACGCCGGAAAAGCTCAGAAAGAAGAGAATTGCGATCAGTCGTTTTGGGAGCGCGGCCCATTATGCCGTGCGCCTGGTCCTGATCAAGATGGGCATCGATCCGGACAAAGAGGTGCAAATGCTCCAGATCGGAGACGAATCGCTGCGGCTTTCCGCGATCCGGCAAGGGTCCGTTGATGCCACCGTTCTGACGCCTCCCTCGAACCTCACCGCCCGCAATCTCGGGTTTCGCGTTTTAACTTCGCTCCATGAGGCGGGAGTTCAGTACTCTTTTGATCATCTTCTGGTGACCCGAGATTTTGCCACCAAGAATAAGGATGCCGTTCAGCGCTTTTTAAAAGGATTTCTGCACGGGATCGCCTTCATGAAACAAAACCGGCGTGAGAGCGTAGAAATTTTGAAGCGGTGGATGAGATTAAATGATCAGAGCGCGCTGGATGAAACCTACAGGATTTTTGTCGACATGATTCCGGCAAAACCGTACGGAACCGAGGAGGGCTGGCGAAATCTCTTGGATGTCTTGCTAACGACGAATCCCAAAGCGAAGCAACTGGACTGGAAGGAAATGTTTGATTACAGCTACCTTCGGGAAATAGACAAAAGCGGATTCATTGACGCGCTGTACAAGTGAGGCGGCGCGAACGCGCTGAGCAAGTATAGTCTTCTGACGCCGTGAAGAAAAACAAATCCCCCTCTTTCCCCCTTTTCAAAGGGGGATGATGGTCCGAGGGAGGGAAGAGGGTTTGTGAGTACTTGCATTTCCTCTGTTTGAGTCCGAGTTCCCCTCTTTGGAAAAAGAGGGGTTAGGGGAGATTTTCCGCGTTCCGTTAGTTTTTCACAGCTTCCAGGCCAGGGTGAGGGGGCCATGTAAGATTATTCAGGTTTCACTATAGCAAAGGGAAGTTCATGAAAGACTCATTTGAGGCGAAGCCATACACCGGAAAAACGGCATTTGAGCAGTGGGCGGAGTATGAGAGGATCCCGATAATCCGGAATTTTATCGTGCCCGATTTGACATCGATCGAGGTCAAGCCGTGGGACCGTCTGGGGGCGTCCGGAAGCTGGTTAGTGCTTGGGGCGCCGGAAGATCAGCTCAGCATGGCCGCCTACGTTTGTGAAATCGCGCCGGGTAAATCGGCCAAACCGCAAAAACACCTGTTCGAAGAGCTGATTTTCGTCTTGAGCGGAAGCGGAGCAACCACCGTATGGAACGAGGGGGAGAAGCCGTTATCTTTTGAGTGGAGGCGGGGGAGCCTTTTTTCTCCTCCCTTAAATGCCTGGCACCAACACTTCAACGGGTCGGGAGCGGAACCTGTGCGTTACGTGGCGCTGACGAATGCTCCGGCGGTCTTCAATATGTTTCACAGCTATGACTTTATCATGAATAATCCCTATCGGTTTAGAGAGCGTTTCGATCACGAGCCGGAATACTTCTCGGGCAAAGGAGAAGCGCATCCCGGAGACGTGTGGGAAAGCAACTTCATCCCGGACATTGTGGACCTCCCCTTTTATGAGTTTTCCACCAAGGGTCCGGGTATGAAACACGTCGAGATCGAGCTATCCAGCAACACTCTATCGGGGCACATCAGCGAATCGCCCGTGGGCGTCTACAAGAAGGCTCACCGGCACGGTCCGGGAGCCTACATTATTACGCTCAAAGGAAGGGGTTATTCCTTGATGTGGCCTGAAGGGCAGAACTGGGAGAGATTCGACTGGGGGCCGTGGAGCATGATGTCTCCTCCCAACCGCTGGTTCCATCAACATTTTAACCTGGGCAGAGAACCCATTCGGCAGCTCGCGCTTAAGGGCTGGGGACAGAAATTTCCGATTGGGGGGTGGGAGCAGATGTTCAAGAGCACGGAGGCGGGAGGGGACATGATCGAGTTTGAGGACGAAGATCCCGCGATCAGGGAAATGTATCAGGAAGAGCTGAAAAGAGAGGGAATTGAGCTGAAGAATCCACCTGTGACTTACAGGAAGAAGCGCGTGGCGCAAACCTGATTTCCTGGAAAAAAGCCGGCGGCTCAATTTTCGATAAGGAGTATTTATGCCAGCGCCGTTTGAGGCGAAACCATATACCGGGAAAACGGCCTTTGAGCAGTGGGTGGAGTATGAGGGGGTGCCGATGATCCGGGACTTTATCGTGCCGGACTTGAACTCGATCGAGATCAAGCCGTGGGATCGTCTGGGGGCATCCGGAAGTTGGGTCGTGCTTGGGGCGCCGGAAGATCAGCTCAGTATGGGGGCCTATGTCTGTGAGATACAACCCGGTAAATCGACCAAGCCGCAGAAGCATTTATATGAAGAGGTCGTTTACGTCTTGCGCGGGAACGGCGCGACGACGGTGTGGAATGAAGGCGAGAAGCCTTTGAGCTTTGAGTGGAAGCGCGGGAGCATCTTTTCCCCTCCCATCAATACGTGGCACCAGCACTTTAATGGCTCTGGAGCGGAGCCGGTGCGTTACGTGGCGCTGACGAACGCGCCTGCGGTTTTCAACATGTTCCACAGCTACGATTTTATCATGAACAACCCTTTCCGCTTCAAGGAGAGATTTGACGGGGACTCGGAATACTTCTCAGGCAAGGGAACGAGCCGCCCCGGACTTGTATGGGAAAGCAATTTTATCCCGGATATCGTGAATCTGAATCTGCACGAATTTTCCGTCAAAGGACCCGGGCTGCGGCAGGTAGAAATGGAGCTATCCGGCAACACTCTGTCGGCTCATCTCAATGACTCTCCCGTCGGCGTATACAAGAAGGCCCACCGGCATGGGCCGGGCGCGTACATCATCATTTTGGCAGGCAGAGGTTATACGCTGATGTGGCGGGAGGGGGAGAAATGGCAAAGGTTCGACTGGGGGACAGGCAGCATGATGTCGCCGCCGAACCGCTGGTTTCACCAGCACTTTAATTTGGGTAAGGAGTCAATTCGACAGTTGGCATTGAAGGGCTGGGGGCAGAAATATCCGATCGGAGGATGGGAGCAGATGTTCAAGAGCACGGAAGCCGGTGGGGACATGATCGAGTTCGAGGACGAAGATCCGGCAATTCGGGAAATGTACGTGGAAGAGCTCAACAAAGAGGGACTTGAGCTGAAGAATCCACCTGTGACTTATAGGAAAGGAATGTGAATAAGATCGCTAGCAAGCCGTCAGGCTGGTTAGTTTACAAATGTCGTCATTCCCGCGAAAGCGGAATCCGGAGCAAACAGGAACTGGACCCCCGATTAGGATATTCGGGGGTGACGGACTTCGGAATCCAGCAACCTAAGAGCCGTAGACTGAATCGTCGCCTGCTCGGTCATTCCCGCGAAGGCGGGAATCCAGGCTTTTTCCGACGTAATTTCTGGATGCCCGCCCCACATTTTTGCAGGGGCAGCCTCTACGCGGGCATGACGGTCCTAAGTTCGGGGACTGTGGGAAAACTCGTACTCATTGCTTGTCTGCTCCTAACTTGCGTTGTGCTTGATCGCAGAGAAGGAACAGCACAGGTCGCGCCGGAGAAAATTGTCCTTTCTTATCCTTCCGTGAGTTCGACCGGGGGCGTGGTGCCATGGATCGCAAAAGAGAGGGGATTCTTCTCGAACTATGGCATCGACGCGGAACTGGTTTACACGTCGGGTGCTTTGTCCATGCAAGCGTTGATGGGGGGCAGCGTCGATCTGGCTCTCGGAAGCATTTTTGATCCTCTTAGCGCGATTTCGGGCGGCGCCGACATCGTGGTCGTAGGCTCGTTCAATAACTCTCCTCCTTATGTTATGGCCGCAAGACCCGAAGTGCGCGACGTGAGGGATCTCAGGGGCCGGAAGGTGGGAGTCCGATCCTTGACCGGCCCGGCAACCGCCATGACGCAGTTCATGCTTGAAGAGGCCGGATTCGATCCGAAACGCGATGTACAGATTCTTCGCGTCGGTGGGACGGCCGTTAGACTCGCCGCTCTAAAGGATGGCCATATCGACGCGGCCCTCATCGACGAGGCAGTGGCCCATCGGGCCAGGGAAAGTGGGCTGAACATTATCCATCTTAAGGGGGTCCCGCACGTTCATACCGGGGCTTATGCGAGGCGAACCAGGCTGCAGCAAAAGGAGGCCGCGATTGGATCTGCCATGCGCGCCTTGCGCGACGCCGCCGTGTACCTGAAGACAAATAGAGCCGGTGCGGTACAGGTCATCCAGAAGATTATGAAGTTGAGCGATCGACAAGCAGCCGAAACTGCCTATGAAGTCCTGAAAGAATCGGTCGTGGCCGACCCGCGCATACCGGCGGAGGTCATCGAGCAAAGCATCAAGCTTGCCGCGAGGAGCGACGCGAGGGTGAGGAATGTGGACGTTAGCAAAGCGTTCGACATGAGAGTCGCCGGAAAAATCATGGAGGCCGGGAAATGATCAGGAAAGCATTAGAGGGGCTCGCGATGGTTCTCGGTAGAGCGCCGGTTCTGGTACTGTCGCTTAGTGTCCTGTTCTGCTGCTGGTCTTACGCGCTGGCCGAAGAGGTCTTGGTCGCACATCCCGCTTTGACCTTCGGGGATATCCCCTACTACATCGCGCGGGAGAAAGGCTTTTATCGCGAAGAAGATTTTCAGGTGAAAGACGTATACATCCGCGGAGGCGTTACGGCTTCTCAGGCTCTCCAGGCCGGCTCGGTTCATTTTACCCTCGCGCTGGGGTCGGGAGTGCGGGCGGCCCTTTCAGGACTGACGATCAAGGCCGTTATGGTCTACTGTGATAAACCCTACCATTTTCTCTATGCGCGTCCCGATCTGGGGGTGCGAGGCCCGCAAGATCTCAAAGGGAAAAGGATTGCCGTTACCGGGCTGGGCTCGACGACTTATTATGCGGCCAGGAAGGTCGCCGAACATCTCGGCTATGATCCTGACAAAGATCTCCTGATCGTGTCCGTGGGAGATATCTGGCCTGCCCTCCATAGCGGATCGGTCGAGTCCGGCTTGATTCGCCCGCCGTTTACAAACATGGCGGAAAAGCTCGGCATGGTGAAGATTGCTTACGTGGGGGACGCTCTTCAGATCCCGATGTCGGGCCTCGTAAGCTCCGAAAAACTAATCCGTGAGCGTCCCGATTTCGTGCGCAAATTCGTCAAGGCTACCGTAAGGGGACTGAAATTTTTCCTGGACAGGAAAAACGAAGCCGAGAGTATTGCGATGCTCAATCGAGTGACAAAAATGGAGCCTGAAGCGGCGAAACCCACTTTTGATTTCTATCATGGCATTATGACCAGGGAAGGATTCCCGTCCGAGAGAGCGCTGGCCGATGATTGGGAGATCTCGAGAATCATGTTCAGAAAACCGGAAATCCAGAACCTCTCTCGCGCTCAAGCCGAGCAGAAGATGTACGATTTCCGCATTCTCAAGGAAGTGCTGAAAAGCGCGTGGTAGGCGGAAGGACAATTTCGGAATTCGGATTGCGGATTTTAGGACAGAGGCGGAGGGACAATTTCGGATTTCGGATTGCGGATTGCGAAATTAGGAGATGATCGGTGCAGGATTTGAGAGATTTCATCAAGGGCATTGAAGAGCTGGGCGAGCTAAAAACGGTCCATCATGCGCATTGGGATCTGGAGATCGGGGCTATCACGGAAATCTCCGCCTCAGAGCCCAATCCGCCCGCTCTGCTCTTTGATGAAATCAAGGACTATCCTTCCGGCTTTCGGCTCTTGAGCAATATGTTTCAAACCCAGTCGCGCACCGCGCTGGCGTTGGGCTTGCCGCCGGATCTGAAAGGGGTGGCGCTTGTCAGCTCAGTGCGGGAGATGCTGAAATCAATCCAGCCCACGCCTCCGGCGCTTCAGAAGCGGGGAGCGATTCAAGAAAATGTTTTTTTCGACAAAGAGGCAAGCGTTCTTCGCTTTCCGGTCCCAAAACTTCATCGCCAGGATGGCGGTAGATATCTTGGAACGGCGGATGCTGTCATTACTTCGGACCCGGAGCTTTCTTGGGTTAATCTGGGAACAGCTCGGGTGCAGGTCATCGAGGAACGCAAAGTCGCCCTCTACGTTTCTCCCGGAAAGCAGACGCGACTGATCGCCCAAAAATATTGGGACCAGGGAAAAGCCTGTCCTGTGGCCGTGGTGTGCGGCATCGAGCCGGTTCTGTTTGCGGTTTCGGGCTTAGGGCTTCCATGGGGCGAGTCCGAGTATGACTTTGCGGGTCACATCCAGAAAGCTCCCGTGCAGGTTGTTAAAGGACAGGTGACCGGTTTGCCTATCCCCGCGACCGCGGAGATCGTCATTGAAGGGGAAATTCCGCCGCCGGAAGTCGAATCGGTCATGGAGGGGCCGTTTGGAGAATGGACCGGCTATTATGCCTCGGGCACCCGTCCTTCGCCCGTTATTCGAGTGCAGGCGGTCTATCATCGTAATGATCCGATCTTGACGGCGCTACCTGACTTTAAGACTTATCCACTTTCAAGTTACCTGTTTCTCGTTTTTTGCGCGGCCGGGGTCTGGAACGAAATCGAGAAGGTGGGAATCACGGACGTCACAGGAGTATGGCTTGCCGAATGGGGAATGCGGTTTTTTATCGTCATCGCCGTAAAGCAGCGCTACGGCGGGCACGCGCGCCAGGCGGCCCATGTCGCTTTGGGGGCAAGGGAGGGAGGCTACCTGGGACGCTTCGTAGTTCTTGTCGACGATGATATCGATCCGGCCAATCTGCCGGACGTCCTGTGGGCTATGTCGACGCGCTGCGATCCGCAAACGTCGATCGAAATTGTGACGCAGTGCTGGTCGAGCCCGATCGATCCACGGATTCCGCCGGCTCAAAGAAAGGCGGGCGATTTCACGAACTCGAGAGCGATCATCGATGCCTGTCGCCCTTTTGCCTGGCGCAATCACTTTCCCAAGGTTCATTCGATCGATTCGGATTTTCGCGATCAGATCATGCAAAAGTGGAAACACATCTTTAATCAGCGTTAGCGTTTCCGTTCAGGAGGTATTATGCCGTATTCCGATCTCCGCGAGTATCTGGCCAAACTCGAAAAAGAGGCAGAGCTGGCGCGGGTGCGCAAAGAGGTTGACCCGAAGTTCGAGGTGGGGGCGGTCTGCAAAACGGGGCACGAGCGGGGAAGAAAGGCTCTCTTTTTTGAACGGGTGCGCGGCAGCTCGATGCCGGTTGTCACGGAGCTCCTCACGACCTTCAAACGCATTGCGATGGCTCTCGAAACCGATCAGGCGGACCTGTTCACCGAAGTCGTGGAACGGACGAAAAAGTCGATTGAACCAACGGTAGTCCGTGACGGCCCGTGCAAGGAAATCATCTTCAAAGGCAAGGATGTCGACCTAAACCGTCTGCCCTGGATCACCTGGAACAAGACTGAACATGCCCCTTATCTCACAGCGGGTCTTGTGATCGTCAGAGATCCGGAATTTGGAAGAAATATGGGCGTTTATCGGATGATGTATGCCAACCGTAATCAGACTTTCTTGCGCTTGAGTCCCGGTCACCATGGGTATGAGTACTATAAGCGAGCCGAGCTTCGAGGAGAAAAAAAATTGGAAGTTGCCGTGGCAATCGGAACAGATCCCACGGTCTTTCTCGCTTCCCAGTTTGTTCCGGGTATCGATGTTGACGAGTTCACGATTGCAGGTGCTCTCAGGAAAGCGCCGGTGGAGCTGGTCCGATGCGAAACCGTGGATCTGGAAGTTCCCGCCACCGCTGAAATCGTGTTGGAAGGGTACGTCGATATCCCGCCGGAACTGGGAGATGAGGGGCCCTACGGAGAATTCTGCGGTTATTCGGTAGGCAAAGTGTTTCGCGAAAGGCTCTGGAATATTCAGTGTGTCACGATGCGGAGAAATCCCATTTATCAAGGATTTTATCTGTGCAAGGGAATCAATGAGGAGGGCGTGATCAAGAGCCTCACCGTTTCGGTGCAGATCTACAACGAACTGAAGCCCGGACATCCGGCGATTAAACGGGTGCACTGCAGCGAGGCCGGGATCGGGATCTTTCATTGTTTCATACAAATCGATGAGCGACTGAAACGACCCGGAATGGTGAACAACATCCTCGCCTCGGCGGTGGGCGTCAAAGGCGGGCGGGTCAAGCATGTTTTCGTTTTTGACGACGATATCGATATTACCAACTCCGAAGAGGTGGAATGGGCCATCGCCACCAGAGTGCAAGCGGATAAGGACATTTTCATTATTCCGAATTCCTTCGGCCTCAGGCTCGATCCGTCAGCGAGTTCCGAGGGAGTCACGGCAAAGCTTTTTGTCGATGCGACCAAGAGCAAGGACTTCCGGTCCGAAGGACTGGTTCTGCCACCTCCGGATGTGTGGGAGCGGGTCAAAAAGAATTGGGACGGTTATTTTGCGTCATGAACAATCGGTGTGTCCTGGAACTAAAGTTCGTTTATAGGCTGGACCTCTCCTGCTCCGTCATTCCCGAATGTTTTTATCGGGAATCCAGAAATAGGAGCTTTCATCGTCAAGGGTGATCCCAAAATGATAATGAAGTCCGCGCGAAAACGGGAACCCCAGAGGTCTTTGTATTTCCTAGATCGGCTCTCGCGTGCTGCGGCCCGATTGGTCGGAATGACTTCCGAATATCACGATATCACGGTTTATGAGAGGCAAGCCTGAATGAGCGTCAACATGCGACGAATCATTGTTTTGACTGCCGTCCTTGTCATTACGAGCCTTAGTCTCTCTGCTGCGCAGGAGCAGAAGCTCAAGGTCGGCTATTCGGCGATCAGCGGTTCCATGGCGTGGGTCTGGACGGCGAAAGAGGCAGGGTACTTTGATCGTCATGGCCTTCAGGTGGACTTGGTCTATATCGGAGGAACGGTACAGCTTTTTCAGGCGATGCTCGCTGGCGAGGTCGCCTTTGGCGTGGGAGGTGGGCCGGCTCTCATTCACGCCAATCTCCAGCGCCGATCTCTGGTCGGCATCGCCGGGACCCTCAATCGCATGGTGATGAAAATCATGGCCATCCCGCAGATTAAAGGACCGGAGGATTTGCGAGGGAAAAGGATCGCCGTGACTCGCTACGGAACCATTACCGATTTTTCGGCGCGGCTGTTTCTCAAAAAATGGGGCCTTTCGCCGGAAAGGGACACTCCTCTCCTTCAGGTCGGGAGCATTCCGAATGTCCTGGCCGCTTTGCAAAACGGCACCACCCACGCGGGAGCTCTTTCCCCGCCGGCCCATCTGCAGGCGGAAAAGCTCGGGTTTTCGGAGCTGATGGATCTTTCGAAGGAGGAGATCTACTACCCTTACACGTATGTGGTTGCTTCCGCCGGTTTTCTGGAGAAAAATACCAAATCCGTCGTGGCTTTCCTGCAGGCCTCCATAGAAGGGATTCATCGCTTTAAAACGGATAAAGCCTTCGCCAAAAGAGTGTTGGCGAAGTATCTGGTCATCAAAGACGGATCAATACTTGAGGAGACCCACGAATTGTTTTCCAGATTGTTTGAGAGGGCTCCCTATATTAAACCGGAAGGCCTCAGCAGCTTAATTCAGATCCTGGGTGAGAAAGATCCAAAACTGGAAGCAGTGAAAGTTGATTCCATCATAGACAACCGATTTGTCCGCGAGCTCGAAGCGAGCGGGTTTATCAAGAATCTTTACAAGTAGTGGCCGACATTTAGTTGTGGGAACAAGTTAGTGTGTGGCTGCCAGGATCGAATACGCTCCCTCGCCCGCTTGCGGGAGAGGGAAGGGGTGAGGGGTAAATTGCGCACGCGACCCTCATCCCTCGACCCTAGACATGTCTGTCTGAAGCGCGAGTCGTCCCCCACCCTATTGAAACTCCAAAATCAACCCTTTAGACTAATGAACTATGGGGGCGAATCGGGTTCGACGGGGATGGAAAGTCGAAGCGGCATGCCGGGGTCCTGTTGGCCCGTTAAACAAACAGGTCTGCAAATTAAACGCAGATAATTTTGAGTACAAACTGGCTGCCTAATCGCAGCTAGCGTCCTACCAGTCTTCTCCTGCGGGGTTGGATAGGGCGTCGATTAGCGGGATAGGCTGATTCTCCTGCCGGAGGGGATGAGGCCGAGATTCAAACCGGATGGCTCGTCAAGACCCTGCCGTTGGGGGCTTGGCGGGCGAGATCAAAGCAGCGGCTAAGCATGTAGTCGTATTCGGTGGAACATCTTCGGACGGGGGTTCAATTCCCCCCGCC
>JACQUW010000119.1 GCA_016210115.1 Deltaproteobacteria bacterium
GCTTTAAACAGGTCTATGTGTCGCATCTCGACGGCAGCGAAAAACTTCAGGTCACGCAGGATCCCACGATCCACCTTTTCCCGTCGTGGACTCGGGATGGCCAGTCCATTTTATATACCACTTACGGTTACAGGGACCGCGGGCCGGGGATTTATCAATTCCATCTTTTCAGCGGGAAGCAAAACAGGATTTTTTCGAGCCGGGGTTTGCACTCCGGCGGAAAGTGGTCCCCGGATGGCAACTATATCGCAGTGACTCTCGAGAGAGAAGGAAACACGGATATTTATCTGCTGGATCGACAGGGAAAAGCCGATCGATTGACACACGGTGGCGGAATCAATGTCTCGCCCGCGTGGTCCCCTGACGGGAAACAACTGGTTTTTGTTTCTAACCGGAGCGGTTCGCCCCAACTTTATCTGCTGGATCTCTCGACTAGAAAGCCGCGGCGCCTTACCTATTCAGGCAGCTACAACACTTCTCCTGATTGGTCTCCGAAAGGCGACAGGATCGCTTACACTGGCCGGGTAGGCGGTCGATTTAATATTTTATCTATCAGTGCTCAGGGGGGCGAGCCTCAAATGTTAACTTCCAACGCGGGGGACAACGAGGACCCCTCCTGGTCTCCCGATGGAAGATATATCCTTTTCACTTCAAATCGGAAAGGCCGTTATCAGATCCACATGATGCAGGCGAGTGGAGAGAATCAACAAAGATTGACAGCCTCCGGGGGAGATGATACAAATCCAGCATGGTCCCCCCGCATTGAATGAGCCTTGTTATCAGCGGAATATATCGAATATATCGACCTATATTTTAAGGAGAGAGAGATGACTGATCGGTTGAGCACGGCGGTTGTCGCGTTGCTGTTTTTGGCATTTCTCAGTTTGGCGGGATGCGCCTCTCAGGCTACGAAGCCGGAGGCGAGTTCTCCCTCCTCCAAGGCATCCAAACCCGGGGCCGGCAAAGAGACTCCAGGCAAGGGGGTGGGGGATTCCAAACTTCGCGAGGGTGAGATGGGAGCGGGTACGGCACCGTCGGGGAAGAGTTCCTCGCCGTCGAGTCTCGAGGCGCGACAGCGTGGAGAAACTACGGCGACTCGGGCCTCAGGGCCCCTGAAAGAGATCTATTTTGACTACGACCGCTATGATTTGAAAGCGGATGCCCGGGCGATCCTTAAAGCAAATGCTGAGTGGTTAAAGACGAATCCCGCGGTTCGGGTGGAGATTGAAGGTCATTGCGACGAGCGCGGCACCAACGAGTACAATCTGGCTCTTGGGGCTAAACGGGCACAATCGGTGAAAGACTATCTGGTCACGCTAGGGATCAACGCCGATCGGCTTTCGACCATCAGCTACGGTGAGGAGCTGCTAGTTTGCAAAGAGCAAACGGAGGAGTGCTGGCAGAAGAACCGCCGCGCCCGCTTCGCCATTATCACCCCAAAGCCAGCCTCTTGAATAGGCGGCGTGATTTATCGCAAGCTTCGCCTCCGGGCTTTTCATCTCTGACGTGGGCTTCTGTTTTTTCCGTTCCTGAAGGTCTCATGAACCGGGGTTCTTTCTGGCTCCCTCTTTTGGCAGGCGTGTTTTTGTCGGCCTGCGCCATTCCGCAGCAACTGGAGCATTTAGAGAGGGAACAGAGACGGCTGCGCAGTGAAAATGCCAGCTTGGTGGCGGAGAATACTACGATTCGCAACGAACTGGACGCAACCCGGTCCAGTCTCGCCGATACTCGCGCCAACGTGCAGCAGGCGCAGCGCGAGCTCAATGCGCTCCGGGAAACAATGGACGAGGTCCGGGTGCAGCTCAAGCGCCAGGTGGGGCAGGCGAGCCGGGAGGGCGACCAGCGGGTCAGAGAACTGGAAGTCCGAATCAGCAAAATCGATAGTGAGCTCAAGGCTCAGGCTTCGCTGCTCCGGTCTCGTGACGAGGAAATCCATCTGCTCCGAGAGGCTGTCAAGACAGCCCAGGCGACTGCTAAGGAGGCGGCAACGGGCAGCGCCGGTGACTCCGGCCAGGTCTCCGGAGAATCCGACGCCGTCAGGAGAGATTACGAAGAAGCGTTAAGACTGCTTGATCGCAAGGACTATAAAGGGTCCATTGCTCGATTCCGAGAGTTTTTGAAGAGATATCCGAAAAGCGATTATGCAGACAACGCCCAATACTGGATTGGCGAGGGCTACTACGCGCTCAGAGAGTTTGACCAGGCCATTCTTGAATTCGACGCCGTGCGGCGTAAGTACCCGAAAGGAGATAAAGTTCCGGGAGCGCTTCTGAAGATGGGGTTTGCTTTTGCTGAATTGGGGGATAGGGTAGATGCCCGTTTGATTCTTCAGGAACTTATGGATCGCTACCCCCAAACGGAAGAGGCGGCAAAGGCCGGACAGAAGCTGAGATCCTTGGAATGATAGGCCGTTGCGGTTCTGAAGCTGACAAGCCACTTCTTTATTGCTCCGATTAATTCAGCGCTCAGCGATCTGGCGTGCTCAAGGTCAGAGCGGAATGCTGACCATTGACGAACGAACAGTTTGCTGAAAAAATTCCTGTTGTCCCTTCGGCGCGCTCAGAGCTTCTGTCGCAGGAGGCGGCCGGAAAATAATCAGCCATCGGTGTTTTGTCGTCCATCCGGCGCCTTTTGATTTGCTCAGGACAGGCTTTCTAATATGGAAACCGATCTTTCACAATCCTGTTAAAGCTCTTTGGTGCGATGGATATTCTTCGTCACATAGAGGATCGGACGCTCGCCATTTCTAACCCCGTCCTTACCTTAGGCAACTTTGATGGCATTCACCTGGGCCACCAGGCACTGCTCCAGAGCGTTATGGAGGATGCGAAGCGCTTCGGAGTTCGCTCGGTGGTACTGACTTTTGAGCCTCACCCTCTGAAGATTTTGGCACCGGAACGCGCTCCGCGCTTGATTTTGACCCATAAGGACAAAATGCGTTTACTCCAATCCTATGGTGTGAACGCAGTCATCATTCAGCCCTTCAATTTGGAATTCGCCGCGGTCGAGGCCGAGGAATTTGTCCAACACTGCCTCGTAACGCGCCTCAAGATACGAAAGATATGGATCGGGAGAGATTTGAGGTTCGGCAAGGGCCGGAGGGGCCGCGTAGAGGACCTGATCCGATGGGGGGCCAGAGCCGGGTTCGACGTTGGCGTGGTGGATCCCATCCGGAGGGGAGGCGTGCGCGTCAGTAGCAGCCGGATTCGAGAGCTGATCGAACAGGGGGATGTGCAGACCGCCAGGCAGTTCTTGGGCCGGTATCATTTCGTTTCCGGCAGAGTGATGCCAGGCCACCAGAGAGGCAGAGAGCTTGGGTTTCCCACAGCCAACATTGCGCCACGGACAGAAGTCCTTCCGGGAGACGGCATTTACGCGACAATTCTGGAAACCGAAGGGCGCCAGTGGGACAGCGTAACGAACGTGGGATTGAATCCCACCTTCGGGGACGGGCCAAGGACGATCGAGAGCTTTGTCTTTGACTTTCAGGGGGACCTTTACGGTAAACCGGTTCGGTTGTTCTTCATCCGGCGGATTCGAGATGAAAGAAAATTCGCCACTCCGGATCTACTAGTACAACAGATGAAGAACGACGTCTCGAATGCCCGAAAGATCTTGAGCGAGGTCAGTCCCGGTGAGAGGGAAAAGACATGTTGAGCCGTCTGGCTCCAGTAGGTAAAGAGCACGCGCGCATGCGCCTGGATCTGTTCCTGGCGCGCCATTCGGCTTCGGGCTTAGAAGATTGGACCCGCTCGGGGATTCAGAGGTTGATTGCAGACGGGCAGGTGACGCTGAACGGGAGAAAGTCAAAGCCGGGATGCCGCGTAAAGTTGGGCGATGTGGTTGAAATTCATCGGCTTCCACCAAGACGCCCCAAGCTTCAGCCTGAGCCGATTTTGCTGGATGTTCTTTACGAAGATGAAGACTGCATTGTGATCAACAAGCGTCCCGGAATGGTAGTTCATCCGGCTGCAGGAAATCCGAGCGGCACGCTCGTGAACGCTCTTCTACACCGCTGTCCGGACCTTCAGGGAATCGGCGGAGAGCTACGCCCTGGGATCGTTCATCGCCTGGACAAGGATACCTCCGGCGTTATGGTCATTGCCAAGAACGAGCGCGCCTTTCAAGATCTTAGTCGCCAGTTCAAAGATCGGCGCGTGGGCAAGGAGTATCTGGCTCTGGTCTGGGGCAAGGTCCAGCCACTACGGGGTCTGATCCGCCGGTCCATCGGGCGCCATAGAAGCGATCGAAAAAAAATGTCGAGTCTTTATTCGCTAGCCCGGCGGCGAGAAGCCGAAACGAACTGGTCGGTTGAAGCATCCTTCCCGCTGTTTCGGGGCGCAAGCCCTTCAGTGTGGATCACCTTGTTGCGGCTAAAGCCGCATACCGGGCGAACGCACCAGATCCGCGTTCATCTGGCTGACGAAGGTTATCCGGTAGTGGGCGACCGGATTTATGGCAGGAAGCGGTCAGATCACGCGACGAATTCGGTGAGTCTATCAGAAGCGCTTCATTTTCCGCGCCAGGCGCTGCACGCTGCGACTTTAGGTTTCCGCCATCCTCGAACCGGCGCGGCCGTCGAGTTCAATGCCCCGCTCCCCCCGGACATGAAACGGCTTTTGGATAATCTAGAGGAGCAAAGCGGCGATTTAGAGGGGGCTTCGGCTCCAAGAGGGGCCTGTCAACTCATTTAAGAATGTAACC
>JACQUW010000120.1 GCA_016210115.1 Deltaproteobacteria bacterium
GACACGACCGAGTGGACGGAGACGGCGATGGGGATCACCAACACCGCCATAATAGCAATGGCGCGGTTGAGGACTCGTTGTTGGTGTTCGGTTCCAGTCCATCCTAAGGCCAGCACGCTGTAGAAGAGTTTCCGTTTTCCGAGACGGTCCCTCAGGATGGCAATGTCGGGAATCATGGGCAGATACAGGTAAGTGAGGCTCGCCGTCAGATAGGCGCTAATGCTGGTTGCATCCCACAGCAACGGTGACTGATAGCGACCGTGACGAATCACGTTCATGATCCGGTCGGGCCGGCCCAAGTCGATCAGTATCTGCCCGGCGCCAATGAAAAGGACCATGCAGGTAATCACCTCGGCCATCCGGGTGATCGGCCGCCTCCACTCCGCCTTAGAGAGGCGAAGGATAGCGGAAATAAGGGTCCCGGCGTGGCTGATGCCGATAAAGAAAACAAAATTGGTGACGTAGAAACCCCAACCAACCGGCTGATGCAGGCCCGTCACCCCTAAACCCTCATAAAATTGCACCGAATAGGCGAGCGCTCCCCACAGAACGAACACTGACAGGATGGCCAGAGCCCAATAAAAGCCACGCCCTGTTTGTGCGATTGGCGCGAGAAGAATGTCCTCACGAACTTCGCCGGTATCAGCCACCGCCTTCTCCTTCCGTCAGGTAGATCACTTTTGGCCTGGTCCCCAACTCCTCCTGGAGCTTGAAGGCGCGGGGGCTCCGGGCCAGTTTCGACACCTCGCTGTCGGGATCGGAGAGGTCCCCGAACACGATCGCTCGCGCAGGGCAGGCTTCAGCACAGGCCGGATTATACTCGCCGGGTTGGATTTCTCGTTTCTCCGCGCTTGCCCGCTCGCGGGCTTTCTGTAGCCGGTGATGACAGAAGGTGCACTTCTCGACGACGCCTTTGTCGCGCACGGAGACGTCCGGGTTCTGGCCCGGTCGCTCTTTCTGGTAGGTGTACCAATTGAAATACTTGGCGTTGTACGGGCAGGCAGCCATGCAAAAGCGACAGCCTATGCAGCGGCTGTAGATCTGCGCGACGATTCCTTCAGGATTGCGGTAGGTCGCATAAACTGGACAGACCTTGGTGCAAGGCGGATCGTCGCACTGAAGACACGGCCGCGGTATGAAGCGCACCTTTTCACTATGGTGCTCTTCGTCCGTTTCCGTTAGCACCTGCATCCAACTGATAACGCGTCCTCTTTTCGCCTCCTTGCTCCCAACAGCGGGAACGTTGTTCTCCGCTTTGCAGGCCATAACGCAAGCCTGGCACCCGGTGCAGCGGTCCAAATCGATCACCATACCCCAAAGTGCCACGTCACACCCTCCTGATTCTAACCGGGGTGGTGTTGAGAAGACCGAAGCCCCTGAAGATATCTGGTTCGTTTGCAATCAGGTCGTTGGGGTTAGGACCTTCGCCTCCGAAGAGGGGGATATGGACTACATCGGGCCGGGTCCATGAGTAAAGCTTCGCCCTGAGCTTGATACGCCCCTTTGTCGATTCCACCCAAACCCAATCCTCGTCTCTGATCCCCAGGGCCGCCGCTGTCTTAGGATGCACCTCTACCCAACCCTCCCATGAAGCGTGAAGATGAACAGCAGGCTGCTCAAGAAGCCAGGGCTGGTTTCTTCCTCCCCCCATCGGCCGGCTCATAAGGCGATAGGTGTTGAGCCGGAGCGGAAACGATTCCGTTTTTTCCGGGGTTCGAATCATAACGGCCGGCAGAAAGAGCAGGTCCTCCGGTTTTCCAGCGCTAAGGGTGGCAACGAAAGAGCCCGTCTTTCCCTCTTGCTTAACGGCCTTGTCCACCACCTGCTTGAGAGCTGTCGAGTAAAATTCGAACTTCCCCGAACGTGTTCTGAGCAGGGCCTTTCGGCTCACCGGCAGACCTGTGGGATCCCACCAGGCACCCCGCTGAACCAGGCCATTCCAGAAAGCATCGTAGTCCTTAAACTCGGACACCCAGTATCCTTCGCGCTCCAGCACCTTTCTGAGCGCTTCCTCAGCGTGGATGGAAACCACATATCCACGACCTGACTTGTAGAGACCCTGAACGCCCTCGCGCAGCAGGTCCTCGAATTTTTTCCAGGGAAAATTTTGCGCCACGGTCCCGCCGAGAGCTTGGGTAATCTGAAGCACTACGTCAGCCGTATTTCGAGTCTGGTGGAGAGGCTTAGAGGCCGGCGGCGCCAAACTGAAACAGGTGAAACCGGCCAGGTGCGTCACCTGGTCGTCCTGCCATCGCTCCAGGTAGGTGTGGTCGGGCAGAATGAGGTCGGCCATGGCACTGGAGTCATCAAGGAAAGGCGAAAAACTTACAACAAAAGGGATCTTCTTCAGAGCACCAGCCAAAGCCTCTTTTGCCGGATGGTTGGCCAATGGATTGGTTGCGAAGAGAAACAGGGCGTTTACGGGATAAGGCTTCCCGCTCATGATTCGTTCTGGCAAAAGCTGGGGCGTGTCAGAGACCATGAGATATTGCTTCTCGCCGGCTCCGTCGATTCTCGGTTGAGATATCCCTTGTTTTGCCACTCCGTCCTGATTTACCGTGGGCAAGGGCGCGAGCGGTAGATCCCCCTGAATCAGAAGCCCGCCCGGAACACCGATATTTCCCACGAGCGCATTCAGGCTGTGAATCGCCATCCGGGTGTGCAGGTCGTCGGGCCCGTACGCGGGGCCTCGCTCGCCGATGATGATTGCGGGCTTGAGTGTCGCAAGATTGCGCGCGATCTCCAGAATACTCTTCACAGGTACGCCGGTGGCTGCGGACACCGTAAGCAGGCCGTATTCCCTCAAGATAAGATTTTTGAACCCAATGTGCTCTTGGCCGGAGCCGTCCACCCAATCTTCGAATCCGAAGGTGTATTCTTCCACGAAATCTTGGTCGTAAAGTCCTTCACGAATCATGGCGTTGGCGATTCCCAGCGCCAAAACACCATCGGTTCCGGGCGTGATCGGAATCCACCGGTCAGCTTTAATCGCTGTCGCGGAACGCCTTGGATCTACCTGAACAAGTAATCCTCGAGGACGCTCGCCGCTTCGGCGTAAGCGCGCAAAGGCTTGGGAGGTGTGGACTGGTCCCACCCAGGACTCAAGCAAACTCGCGCCGAAAGAGAGAATGAACCGAGTTTCCGCGAGATCGTAGCTCAGCGGAGTCGTCACCCCTTGCATAAGCTGATGAGCAAGGGCCGGTTTGTCCGGCGCGAAACAACGCACCCGGATGTAATTAGGAGTTCCGTAGGCCTCGGCGAATCGCTTCCACAACGTGTCTCGATAACCGCGGTACTGCCCGCCCAGAATCGCAACTGTGTGTGACAGACCCTTCGCCCTAAGATCGGCCAAACGGCTAGTCACCATCTTTAAGGCCTCATCCCACCCGATCGCGCGGAAGCGTCCGCGCTCACCGGAGCGCGCCATAGGTCCTTTAATACGATGAGTGTCGTAGAGGAGTTGCAGTCCGCCGAAAGCCTTCGGGCACACAGATCCACGATTGACAGGATGAAGCGGGTTACCCGAGAGCCCCGCCACTTCCCCATCCAACGTGCGCACCAGGAGGCCACACCCTCCGGGACACTGCTGGCAAATAGAGGGAACTGAAACTTCCTCCGGCGTGGCCCAGCGTTCCAGGTCCTCCGCGGCCTGACCGATGCCGGGTAGTTTACCTCTCATGAGAGCCGCCGCCCCGGCGGTTCCGGTCGCTAACTGAAGAAATCTTCTCCGCGTAAATTGCATCTAATCCTCATCGATGGCATGTGTTGCAGTCGATAGAGAGCGGCCGCCCGGCCACTTTGGTTCCGTGCGCCACCTTTTCCTCTTTGTTCTTGGCCAACTCCCTCTTTTGGTGGCAATCAATGCAGTCATCCATCGTCAGTTTTCTGAGCGGTCTTGTTGGTGGGCGGTCAAGGGTTTCCATCGGACCGTGACAGGTTTGACATTTCAACTGCGCGACCGTTACATGGACACGGTGCGGAAAATAGACATGCGATGGCAAACGCCAGACACGCTTCCACGGAATTTCCTGTCCCTTTTCACCATAGGTCCGAATCTTCTTGATCTCGGGACTGTTCGTCTCTCCTGCGGCGTGACAGCCAAAGCAGAGTGCGGTCGGAGGGCGACCTGCCACTACGTCTTTCTCCGCTCGTTGATGACAGGTGGTGCATGCGAGACCAAGCGCTAGATGAGTCTTGTGGGGAAATGCGATGGGCTGCTGGACTCCGGATTGGAGCCAACCCCCCCAGCATCCCCAAGCCAATATTACTCCCGCTGCAAGGATGAAAATGATTCGTCTCACGCTATCACCCGTACCGACCAAGCCTTGTGCTATGTTTGATTGCTAATTCTTCAAGTATTGCAATTAGCAAGGCTTATGCCACGGTTTTTCCTTTTTGTTTCAATATGCAATGAAACGACTCTTCCCAGAGCTTGGAATTTGTTCTGGTCCAGTTGCAGGATTCGGAATGGCAAACCTGCAGGAAATGGAAAGGTTAATTAGTTAGGCACGAATAAGGATGGGCGTCACTCCCACGCGACCTGTTTGCAAACGTATCATGGTCCACTTCATTTTCAATCGGAACGTCCTTAACTTGTACTCTGCGAATAAGTTGACCAGTCTTCAGCACCATTAATGAGTCCTTCCGAGACCCTGGAGAAGGCCGATTAGGTGAGCCATCTCGTCGGAGCGAAACTCCGGTAATCGAATCTTTCGTCCCTCCATGCCTTTCTCCATAATAAAGGCATGGTTCCACAACGCGGCGGTCACAGCAGCGATAGAATCGAGATCTTTGATTCGAGCAAGGTCGCCTGCAGTCTTTCCGCCTTTGCCACTCAACGAATGGCAATCGACACAACCTTTCCTCGTTGCCAAATCAAGGCCCTTGCGCAAATCCCCCGGCGTAGCGAAATACTGAATGGTGTAAAGGTACGCGACAATGTCAGCCATCTCCTCTACGCGAAACTGCGGAACAGCGATGCGCTTGCTCTTCATTGCGGCCATCATTAGCGGCGCTTTGTTCCACATCGCGGTAGCAAATTGAATCAAGCTTCTCTGAACCCCCCGCTCCACAAGGTCTGGACCTACCCGGCCTCCTTGCCCTCTCACACTATGGCATTCGATGCAATGTCTCTGGCTAAAAAGTCGGCGTCCCTCTTGAGCGCTCCCGGGCAGGATATAGAGAGGCCCTTCCGGCGTCGCCTTAGATACCGAATTGAGGTAAGCAACCAGATCAAGAAGCTCCGAGCCACTGAGGGTCGGGCGTACGATGCGCCGGGCGCGCATCTCGTCTGCCATGGCAGGTCCGTGGTTCCACATCGCCGCGGCAACGAAAATAGGCGAGCTATACCTTTTAAGAAAATCGAGACCCGGGCCTATAACCCCACCGGCCCCTCCGATCTGGTGGCAGACGATGCATTTTTTCTCACTGAAAAGCCGCTTCCCAACTTCGAGATTCCCCGGCGTATCAAAATAGCCGAGCGTATACAGAAATCCTATAAGGTTGGCTGTCTCTCTCGGATTGAGCTGGGGGCGCTGAATTCCAAGCTGTACTATTCGACCCGCCATGCGCGGGATATGGTTCCACATGGCGGCGGCAAGCTCATGGAATGAACGGTAAGGCATTATCCGGCCCAGGTCGGGCCCGACTCTGCCTCCTACTCCGTTGACGGCGTGACATTTGGCGCAGCCCTTAGCGCCAAAGACGCGGGAACCCTCAACGGGGTCCTGCCACGAACCGGGAAGCGATTGTGCGAATGAGTCAGTCAGGGCAGCGAGGAGAAGGAAACCCGCAGCCACGCCACAGCTCGCCAATCTCTTCGTCCTTCTCCTCTGCAATCTGCCCAACCGTTCAAAAGAAAGCTTCTTTCTGGAGAATCCCTGAAAAAACTACTCTGGCCAACAATCAGAACTGCAGCACCAGCCCCAAAAATCCCACGTGCGCCGTGTAAGCGCCTTTGAGCCTGTCACCCAAAAAAATCGAGCGACCAACACCTGTGGAAAACGCCGGGCCGGCAAGAGGGCTCTCTATCTCTCCCATCCACGGCCGCATGATGTCCACGCCGAAGTCTTTCTCGTTATAGCGGTTATAATAATAGCCTAACTTCAGAGAAACGTTTTTGTGAACCATGTATTGAAGCCGGAGGAGCAGCTCATGCCATCGGTTCGTGATAGTTTGGTAATCGGTGGCCGGGGCATTGCTCAGCGCGTCCCCTGTCGCCACCACGTCGTACCCGCTGGCGCGCACGGCGCTTCTTCCATCAGAGAACCCGTACTGTATGCGAAAGTTTAGCAAATCTCTAATCAGTTGGATGTCACTGCCGACGCTTATAGTGTTGACCTGGTCCCTTCCGCGGCTCCTCCATGTGGCAGCAGGGCAGTTCTCAGGCGTGCGCGCCGCTAAGTCAGGGCATCCACCGGCGCCGGTATTTCTCGCAATGGCTTCCATCTTCCAGTCGAATCGCTCCCAGTTGTAGTCGGCAAACACCCTCATCCAATCGAGCGGCGAGTAAATGAAGCCAATCGATGGAGCGTAGTCGATATCGTCTTTAACTCCTATGACGGTGCGTGGATAGAGATCTTTGTTGAAATCGAACCCGCCGTGCAACGTCAGATTTTGAAACGGTGAAACTTGCGTAAAGAAGCTGAATTTGTCACGCTGCCGAGCCGCCTCGTCGAATTTTCTCAGCTCCGCGAGCAGTTCCTCGCGAAGCTCTTCCGGGTCGTCTGTCGTACGAATCACAACCTGCCTGCCGGCATCGTAGTCGTGCGCATCACGTAGCATGCGCTTGTAACTCAAGCGAACCAGTGACCACGTGGTAGGTTTAAGGTCCAACGTAGGACCAAAGGAATGCTCGTTCGCGTCCAACACCTCCCTTCTCTCCCGGTGCATGATTTCGAACATATATCCCATTTTGGCGGTGAGCCATCGCCATGGGGTGTAAGCCGCATCAAAACCCATGTTTTGCTTCGAATAGGCGTACGGGAAGGTTTTTACACACGTGTCAGGCAGATTTGTCGCAGTTGGACATTCAGCTGTCGGAGCCAGCGCAATGGGATTGGAATTTTGGTCGTTAATGATGAGTCCCTGGCCGAAAAACAGACTCTTGCTCCGGTTATCCAGGTCGTACAAGCGATAAAACGCTTTGAGGTCAACACGGTCAATGAAGTTGTTTACCAGGGTTGCGTTGACCATAAGGGGCCGCACATCGCCGTCAAGACTGCCGCGCGGTAAGGAAGCGGTTGTGTTGAATGGAATCGTAGTCGTGTTGCCTGATGCTAATGGGGCAAAAGCCGAGTTTATAGTAAAAGGCAGGAAAGAATCGTCTTGCAGTCTCCATCCATAGGAGACCGTTCCCAGAAAACGGCTCTTGAGTGGAAGACTAGCGACTCCGGTGAGGGTAATCGTATGGGCTTGGTTGCTGGGATAAAGATCCAACCTTCCGCGGCAGGGTCCTGTGTTGCCATTGATGTTAAAGTTATGCGAATCCACGCAGTTTCCTGTCCCCGCCGGACCAGTAGTAAAGTGGCTGGGGTTGTCCCAAACCAACGTGCTGATGTTGTTGTGAAAGACGGAGCCATTGTACCTGAGGGCGACCGACCATCCTCTTCCTGCGTATTCTCCTCCAACCTCGATATTGTGGGTCTGATAATCGATAGGCTCCGGCAGCTCGGAGATGTTGCCGCCCGGGGAGCCGCCATTGATAATTCCGAAGGCCCTTCTGCCTGAATTGTTATTGGACCAGTAATTACCGGTAAATGTCCATCCTGGCGAGGGCGTGTAGCGGAGCTTGAACCGCCCTATGCCATTAAACAACTTAAGGTCGATACGCCTTGCATTTTCATCGAGCCAATCCCTGACTTCAACGCCGTCGATGCGTCCGTTTTGACAGTTAGTGCCAGGAGCAGGCACGGCAGGGCCGGCGGGGCAACCGAGAGGGTCTGGACGGCTCGACAGAGTGTAGGTCCCGTTGCCGTTGTGGAAAAAAGGAGTGCGAGCGGTATCGACATTGAAGATATGCGGAATCTGATCCCACTCGAATTCGATATCCAGCAGCCCGTACCGGCCGAAGCGGAGCCGGAAGTTCTGGTCATCCAGGCCGGGCTTAGTAGAATCGAACTCCAGGTAAAAGTCGTTCCTTTTGCCGCCGATCATCAACTGGAGCTGCGGCACAATAACAGTCTCAGGTATGTCCCTGTATTCTTCAAATTTCGACCTTTTACCTGAGAACTTCTGCGGCAACCCGGCCACCTCACCTTCGCCAGTAATCGTAAAGTTGCCAACATCAATCTGGGCCCACGAAACAGAGGTCAACAAGAATAGAAGCGCCAGATTTACAGCCACAACGAAACAAATTTTTCTGTGTTCCATCTCAGACCTCCCTTATCGCTGAAAGAAAATTCCCGACGGATGGTTCGAGCCGTGGATCTGGCTATGACAGTTAGTGCAGCTCCGGTTGAAAAAGAAAACCGATGGACCGAACGTTACACCAGGAAACGGGCTAATCGTCTTTCCCGGCCGCGGACCGCTTGGATGCCGCGAGGCAATGTGGCACTGGGTGCAGACCCTCGGGTCCGTGACCTTCAGCAGCCGATCATTCACCGAGCCATGCGGCTCGTGACAATTGGCGCAATTCTCGAAGACCGGAGGATGCTCCCAGAGAAAAGGCCCCCGGCGCTCCGTATGGCAGGTATAACAGTTCTCATTGACGCTTGCCTGCTTGAGCTGTGAAGGATTCGGCGTGCCGTGCGGGTTGTGGCAGTCAGTGCAGGTTAACTTGCCCTCTCTCAGAGGCATGTGGGAAGAACGCATGAGCTGGGCTTTTCTTTGTAGGTGGCACTGGCCGCAAACCTCTATTTGGGCGCGCTTGTTGAAAAAGGGAGTTTTGTCTCCTACTTTCGCTAGCTGAAAACGATCGCTGGTCTTCTGCATAATGGTGTGACAGTTGACGCACGAAATGCCCCGGCTCGCGTGGGGACTCGCTTCCCAGTAAGTTTGAACTCCTCGTTGATGGCAGCCCAGACAGGCCTCGTTCTGGACCTTGGCCGGTTCCCCAGAGTCTTTGCGGAAAGTGATCAGACCACCTACGCCTTTTCCTCCACCCTTTGATACATGCTCGCTTCCGGGCCCGTGGCAACTCTCGCATGCTCTTCTCTCATCCTCGTTGCGAGGATTGAATAAAAAAATCTTTCCCATCATGGTCTGGGAAAATTTCTCGAACTGGGTAGGGTGGCAGGCCTTACACGCCTCATTGCCGGTGTAAGTAGCTTTTTGGGGAGGTGCTTTTTCCGCCGACCAGAGGCTTTCAGTCAGGAGAAGGAGCGGAGCTAAAACCAGTGCTGCTATGATCTGTTTCATTTTTCACCCCTGTTCTTTTAGTCGGAGCAGGAGGACCGAAACGGCCCAACGTTAAAAACTGGCGCCCGTATACCACACGCAATTATGAGTTGTCCATAGGCCACGCGGCCCAAAAATTTTTTTATCCATCCCTCGCAGGTAGCCACACCTGCAAGGGGCAGTCATCAGGTCTAACCCGTAAGGGACAGCCTTCCATTCTTAGAGCATAAATGGCCGCCTCGACCCGGTTCTTGAGGCCGAGTTTTCCCAGTATGTTTTCCATGTGCCGTTTTGCCGTGGAGGGGCTGATCTTTAGGGCTTCGGCGATTTCCTTATTACTCAGCGCTCTGGCCAGAAGCCTGAGGACTTTTCTTTCCTGACGCGTTAAGACAAGATCCGCTTCGCTCGTATAAGCGCCGCTCAGAACATGCGTGCGGCTGCTACCATTTTGGACCCCAGCACCGTTACTGTTGTTGGACATTCATCCCACCTTTCCCGCTCTCCTGTAAAATATACATCGAGCCATCAACAGCATGCGAAAATTTTTCTCTGACATAAGCAAGCTAAATGCCATTGAATTTCTTATATTTTTGAGGCAAATGCAGCGCACGTATTCCCAGGATTTGGAAGCAGGGCCTTATGATGTCGCAACGATAAGAAGCAACTCAACTGGCTCTTGACAGATGCGTTCGTTTGAGGCTTCAAAAGTCTCTGCGACGGTTGCTTGATCTCTGGTCGAGATTCGCCTCTAGTCTCTCAGCCGGCAGCTCGCTGGGTTGATCAGAACGCACATTAAGGGTGTTGTAACCACTGGTTAAGGATCAACAAACCCCGGGCCGATTTGCGTAGTAATCGAAATCGACAATTTGCCCGGCAAATTTATAAATCGTTTCTACGAATACTTTTAATTCAGCAACTCCCTTCCTAACGTTTAGGAAAAACAACACATTTTTTCTCAGTTTTGGTTTAGCATCATATTTTATTTAGATAAAAATCAGTGCAAACCTTCGCGGCATGAGATTTGCTTTTTAGAAGGCAAAGTCTGGTCGGCGGACACGGGGTAATACTGTAGTGCCACCGTGCCGACTGGGTCACTACACGGCATACGATCACAAGGAGTTAAAAATGGCGCCTGAAACCAGCTCCGCAGCAGGCTTTGATCCGTTGGTGAGGTTTGCCGGGATTGAGAGACTTGTCGGCAAGATCTACTTTCGTTTTTCCCACCTGTTTTTTGATATTCCGGAGCTGAGGGATTTCTGGTGGCAAATGGCTGTAGAAGAGGAACAGCATGCGTGCATTCTTTTGGCAATCAAGACAGTGATCGAGAGCTATCCCGGCCATGAGATCGATCCCGGCATCAGCCAGGACAAAGCTGCCGCGCTCGAGGAGCGCCTTCTCACTTATCTCAGCAAAGGCACGCCGAGCATCGCAAAAGAGGAAGCTTTTAGGATCGCTGTCGAGATCGAAAGCTCAGAAATCGACGCCATTTACAACAAGCTCGTGCACATTGGAGGACCAAAGCTCGCCAAGATCATGGAGCGATTCGCCGTCCCATGCAGCGCCCAACTTAAGAAGCTTAGGGCCGCGATAAAACAATTCACCCAAGAAACCGAGCTTCTCGCACGCGTAGAGTCTTTGTGACAGAGGAAAGAACAGCAGCCGGGGCTCTGCCTGGGCGCTTCAAAAAAAGAGGAAAAGACAAGAACGAGCGAGAACTTTTTTCTCAATCAAGAAAAAAGAGAAGAAATGCGCTTTAGAGGTCGGCCTATGGCGCTTTTAGGTGCACGAGCTCTCCCCGCGCAAAGCCGATCGAGCTAAAAAAATCCATAGTACCGAACTGCTCTGGATCTACCAAGGTAAGAACTCTTTCGACCTGTCTCAGATTCCTGGCTAAGTTCATAAACTCGGTGACCAAAGCCCGGCCGATGCCTTCCCGGCGGTACGTGGGATGGACGCCAATAATGTCGAGCCAGCCGACTTCCCCCGCGAGGCCAAATTCCCAACAGCTTGACCACCCCAGCACAAAACCGACGACTCTGTTGTCCAACTCCGCGACCAGAGAGGCCCACGGTGGATTGAATTCAGCGATCATGAACCTGCGTCTCCAGAAGTCGGGTCGTGAAAAGCCCCGGATTACCTGATCAATCTCGATCACAGCGGGAAAGTCGTCTCTCGTGAGTTCCCTGATCGAAACAGGCGCTCTCACCACAGGTCATCCTCCGGCTTGGAGGCCTCCTTGTCTTTGCCGGGCCGTGTGTAGATAACGTAGAATCCGGAATCCGTATCCCGGAAGTCCTCGATGTTGCATTGAGAACAGCCGAGATCCGCTGCGCGCGCAGGCCTCAAAAGCACTTCAAAGCCCATAGACTCATAAAGCTTTGCGGACTCCTGCAGTCTCGAACCGCTGGCAAAAAATTGCTTGGTCCACCCCTGGCTTATAAGCTCCTGCTCAGTGGCGTTCTTCCTGTCCGGCACGGACATTTTAGGCCTCGCGTTTTATTTGATCAGAAGAGATCGTCTTCCAGTTCGTTACCAGATGGAAGTCGGCCGTGCGTTCCTCTTCCCTGACCGCGACAACCGTTTTTTCCGACAACGGATCGAACTCGTCGGCGGCCATTTCCAGGAGCTTCGAAGGGCACGCAGGCACACAGTCGCCGCAGCCGTTACACTTATCAGTGTCGATGCTTATAAAGAATTCGCCGGAGCCGTCCCTATATCCGTAATTGGCGATCACTATGCACCTTTCTGCAGCAGCGTGTCGGCAAATAGCGCCGCGCCCAAAGCGCCAGCGATTTGGCTGTCATATCGAGTCTTAACCGCCTGGATGCCCAATTCTTTCTCGAGGCGCCTGACCACACCGGGGTTCTTGGCAATCCCTCCGGTGATAAAGAACTGATCCTCAACCCCGATTCGACCTAGGAGTAAAGAAACGCGATGGGCCATGGCCGAGCAGTAGGCCGCCAGAACCATATTTTTGGACCAGCCAGAGCGCATAAGGCCGAGCGCTTCCGACTTGGCGAAAACCACGCATGTACTGCTCACCGGGGCAGGCTCTTGATCTACCTCAAACGACATATCGCCAATTTCTTTGATGGGTATCGAGAGGAGGTCTGCCATCACCTCCATGCCTCTGCCAGTGCCCGCCGCGCACTTGTCGTTCATCAGAAAGTTAGACACTTTTCCGCGCTCATCACAATGAATGGCCTTGCAATCCTGGCCTCCCATGTCGAGCACCGTGCGAACCTTAGGCCCGGCCATAAAGTCGGCTCCGCGGGCGTGGCAAGCGATCTCGGTGATCGCCCGGTTGGCAAACGGTACATTGACACGGCCGTAACCCGTTCCAACCTGCGCCACCTGGTAGGCCCTGGCTGTCCTGCCCACAAAAAGAGCCGGAGAAAGAGGAGCGTGGGTTTCTCGCCTCATGTGACCGCTGGAACTGGCCGCTTCACGCTGGGCTAATGGCCTTGGGGCTCTCGTAAAAACCCAACCGAGAGTCAGCAGACCCAAGGCCAACGCCAGAGCAACGCCAGACAAGAACTTTCGTCCTTTTGTCAGCTCGCGAGCTTTGGTGCTCGTTTTATCTTTCTGCTTCCTCATTTGGCAGTCTTGCGATGTTCTATCGGGACAAACTTTCGTTTTTCCTCGCCGAGATAGACTTGCCGCGGGCGTGCTATTTTCTGTTCCGGGTCCAGAAGCAGTTCTTCCCACTGCGCAACCCAGCCCGAAGTCCGGGGTATGGCGAAAAGCACAGGGAACATCTCAACGGGAAAACCCATCGCCTGGTAGATGATCCCCGAGTAAAAATCGACGTTCGGATAAAGTTTGCGCTTGATAAAATACTCATCCTCTAAAGCGATTCGCTCGAGCTCGAGTGCGATGTCGAGCAACGGGTTTTTTCCTGTAACCTCGAATACCTGATCAGCAACCCTTTTGATAATTTTCGCTCGCGGGTCATAATTCTTGTAAACCCTGTGACCGAAGCCCATAAGAAGCCCCTCGCCCGCTTTCACT
Organism: Deltaproteobacteria bacterium; assembly: GCA_016210115.1. Classification (GTDB taxonomy): domain Bacteria; phylum Desulfobacterota; class Binatia; order UBA9968; family UBA9968; genus JACQUW01. The sequence continues at coordinate 13,348 of JACQUW010000120.1, forward strand.
TTCTTGATGAACTCAGGAACTTTGTCCTTTGAGCCGATTACCGAAAGCATCCTGAGCACTTCCTCGTTAGCGCCCCCGTGCAAAGGCCCATACAGCGCGGCAGCGGCAGCGGCCACCGCGCAATACGGATCCGGATGAGAACTCCCTACGCCGCGCATGGCATTTGTGCCACAGTTTTGCTCGTGATCGGCGTGAAGAATGAAGAGAATATCCAGAGCCCGTTCCAGGGTCGCGTTGGGCTCGTATTTCAGCTCGGTCATCTTGAAGAGCATGTTGAGAAAGTTGCCTGTGTAGCTCAACTCGTTGTCAGGATAGACGTAAGGCATTCCCCGGCTATGGCGATAGGCGAAGGCTGCTAAAGTCGGCATCTTGCCGATGAGCCTATGAGTCTGCAGTTTCCGGGAATCTGCATTGAAGATGTTCTTCGCTTCGGGATAAAATGTCGATAGTGCCGCGACCGTGCTGACCAGCATTCCCATCGGGTGGGCGTCGTAATGGAACCCATCCATAAACTTCTTGATATTCTCATGAGTGAACGTGTGGTAAGTTACATCATGCGTCCACTGATCCAGTTCTGACTTTGTGGGAAGCTCACCGTAGAGTACCAAGTAAGCTGTCTCCAGGTAAGTGCTCGATTCGGCCAATTCCTCAATTGGATATCCACGGTACCGTAGGATCCCTCGATCTCCATCGATATAGGTAATCTTGCTCCGACAAGAGGCCGTGTTCATGAATGCCGGGTCATACGACATCAAACCAAAATCTTCCTCGTCGATTCTAATCTGGCGGAGATCTATGGCTCGGATGGTTCCATTTTGTATGGGTATCTCGTATTTTTTTCCGGTCCTGTTATCGATCAGAGTCAGTGTATCCATTTGCCCTCTCCTCCTTCAGCATTATTCCGCCGGATTTACGCATTTTCCATGCCAGCAGCGAAAATGCCATTCTTTGATAGCTCTCTAAGGCCCATATCGCTATTCTTCCTATTACTGAGAAAATGGCTGGATGCGAGTTGCAACATTAGGAAATCTAGGGCTGCTGCATCACCGTTATTATCATTTCGAATCATCAACTCAATGCTGGCCCTTTTTTTGCGAGGCCAGACGCAGGGGAGCGCGTTAAGAAAATGGATATCGAGACCCTCAAGATATTTTGTGACGTGATCAAACTTCGAGGTTTTACACAGGCGGCGGCGGCAAATTCTCTTACTCAATCGGCAGTAAGCCAGCGCCTCAAGAATCTAGAGAAAGAGTTTGGCCTCTGCTTGATTGATCGTCACGGCACTGAGCTGCACCTTACCAGGGCTGGAGAGGTCGTTTACAAGGGTGCCATGCGGATTCTTGCTGACCTGAGAGATGTGCAAGAGCAACTACAGGAGATCGGAGGTAAAGTCGGTGGTTCCGTCAGAGTCGCAGCTATTTATAGTGTCGGACTATATCAGCTCGATCCCTTTGTGAAAAGCTTTCTGACTAACTATCCTGAGATTGATGTGCAGATCGAATATAGCAGGGCAAACAAGATTTACGAGGACCTGATTAATGGCTCCATCGATCTCGGAATCGTCGCTTTCCCGGGCCACAAGCCGCAACTCCGTTCAATTCCCTTTAAAGAGGATGAGCTGGTGCTTATCTGTTCTCCGGAGCATCCTTTCGCCCAGTTCGAATCCATTAGCCTGAAAGCCCTTTCATCTCAGCCTTTGATAGCGTTCCAGCGCGATGTTCCGACCCGCAAGGTCATGACGGAAATACTGAAAGAGCACGGAGTGGTCGTCAACATCAAGGCTGAATTCGACAACATCGAGCTGATCAAACGGGCAGTGGAGATAGGACTGGGCATCGCTGTCGTTCCGTTGACGACAATAAAAACCGAGACCAAGGCCGGGATTCTTAAGGCGATGCCTTTTGTCGAGGGCCCTTTTAAACGTCCTATCTCCCTGCTTTACCGGAGGGGAAAATCGCTGTCGCTCGCCGCGAGAAAGTTTGTCGCTATTCTGACGGAACGCGACGAACAAGAGGTCTCCCGAAGCACGGCCTCAAGCCCATTATGATTCAATACCCCTTCTCTAGCCACCAATCGGCTATTTCGATGCGCCGGGCCCACCACACCTTGGGAAAGCCCTGAGCATACCGAATGAATTCTTCAATAATTTTGGTTCGGTACGGAACGCCGGATACGAACGGATGGAGATTAAATGCGAAGAATTTTGGAAACCCCTGCTCTCCCTCCCAATAGAGGTAGTCGAAGTGGTCTTTCATGATCTGCAACAGATCCCGGGGAGTCCGCCCAGTGCCGTAGGTCGAATAGTCATTGCAGCCCGGTACATTGTAGGGGACAACAACGATTTTTCGTCCTCGAGCCTCGACAGTGTAGGGATTATCTGAGTTCAATGGATCAGCCCACCAGACAAAGCCCGCCTCAGCCACCAGTTCCAAAGTGTGATCCGTGGAGGCATGGCCCGGGGACAGATATCCGGTCGGTTTTTGTCCCAGAACCTTTTCAAAAGCCGCTACTGTTTTCTGGATTGAGTCTCTTTCCTGCTCTCGCGTATACATGAACGAATACTCGTGTTCATAGCCTTCGGAGGAAAATTCGTGCCCCTGGGCTTTGATCTCCCTCACGTCGTCCGCGAACTGCTCCACTTTCAGTCCGTTCATCAGAAAAGTGACCTTAAGATTGTAACGGTCGAAGAGATCCATCAGCCGCCAGATTCCGACTCGATCACCGTACTCGCGCTCCGTCACCGCCGCCATATTCTTCTTGAAAACCGCATTGGGCGGCGGAATCGTATGTCCCGCATGGCGCTGAAGAGATTGGTGCGTCGCAAAATTTGCCGGCCAGACCTCCCAGGGAACAATAAAAGTTACACAGATCTTCGCTTTTTCGGGCCACTCTATGGCTCTCGCTTTAGGCATGGCTTCTACTCCTTTCTCGATAACTATTCGGAGCCGTCTCCGAATCGGCGATTGACGGAATCGGCTGCCTGTTTCACAAACGACGTCAAGAGAATTTCTTTCTTATCAAAGCCGATTGGGAGTTTGCCGGCTGCCTTTTCTTCATCAATCACAAGATCCAGCCCCGGCTCATTGACGCTGCCGTCCTGAGGAATGCGCTCGAACATGTGATACTTGCCCTCCCAAAGAGACGCGTCCATATCCGCGTCCAGCTTATAGCCGGCTTTTCGAACTATTTCCATGGTCTCTTGATATCGTTGATCCATAAAGCGATAGGCGCGGATCAATGCTCGCAGCAGACCCGTCAGACGTTCCGGTTCATCACGCACGACTGCACCCGTCGCGGCCGTAATCCGCACAGCATAGCCCTGAGGGTAGACGTTTGAAAGGTCCGCCAGGAGCGGGTATCCATCTTCCGCCATCTCACGGGCGTCCTTCGAGATAATCATGGCAGCGTCGACCTCGCCGGAATCGAGAAGCGGCTGTTGGAAGCGCCTTGATCGTGAGCCTTTCACCGCCCATTCAACCATTTGATCCGCATCGAGGCCTTCGCGACGAAATAACGCACGGGTAAAACGAGTATCAATGCCATCCGGCTCTCGTACCGAGACCTTTTTTCCCTGAAGATCTTTTAGCGAGGTTATTCCGCGACCCTTGGCAGCCATGAAGGCATACGCCGGGCTGTTAAGCCAGCCGCCCACAATGTAAAGGTCCGCCCCTTGTGCTTTGGCCCCGCAAACCAGAAAAGGTTTGGGATCCAATCCAATATGATATTCGCCTTGCCGCATCCCCTCGATGGTGCGACTATCGCTGCCTGAGCAAAAAAAATCGCAGTCTCCAACTTGCTCCTCTTCGAAATAACCGCGTGCCCGGGCTACAATCGGGGCGACAATATGAAAGAGATGATGGTGCCCCGCCGATAAAAGCCACTTGCCGCTTGCCATAAGTTGATCCTCCTTAAAGGCGCCCTTCTTTGATCAGCTTGCGCGCGATACGATCATCGACCGTGTCTTCTGGTTTTAACCGCGCGAACTTCGCATCGACTTTGCCAAGGATGCGCAAAGCATTCCGCAATCCTTCCTTCGTAGGAAGAATACGCGGATCATAAAGGCTCTTCATCGTTTCATAGCCGGCTTCGACGTCCTCTTGACGGTTCAGCCGCAGCCATTTGGCCAGGGTGCGGGTCACCGCCTGTTTATTGGCAGGTTCACGAATGAACGCGATACTTTTTCCCAAGGCCCTCAGGGTTTTCTCCGTGACCTCCGGCGCTCCTTCGAGAAAACTTTTGCGCGCGAGTACCCCTGTCCCTTGAAAAGGAATCTCCGCTTTGGCGACATCCGCAAGGATCCGCGCTCCCTGGCGCTCGGCCATCTTACTGAACGTCCGGCCCAGAAAAGCCGCATCGACGATGCCGGTTGCCAGAGCTTGAACGATAACCGACTGATCCCCGACCACACGAAATTTAATCTTGTCCCGTTCGGGTTCGAGTCCCCAATGATCGAGTGTCAACATGGTAAACATCCAAATCCCGCCCCCCAAACTCTGGACGCCGATGGTTTTGCCTTTGAGATCCGCCGCGCTCTTGATCTTCGGTGAGACTACGAAGTCGCCGTCCAATTTGTTAATTAAGCCGCCAATAAAGACGACATCAAGCCCTCCCACCATCGCTCCCAGGGTAGAGCCCGTGGCCGAAGCGGCGTAGTAGTGGGCTTCACCTGCCGCCAATGCGGAGATGGCGATCGGCGCATTCCGCACCTGCACCACCTGCGCTTCCAGTCCTTGCTCTTCAAAAAAACGATGATCTTTTGCGACGAAAAGGACACCGTACCTCTCGTTAAAACCCGCGAAGGCAAAAACCATTTTTTGGCCGGCGGAGGCTCTCTCAGAGAACGGGCCTGCACCCGTTAATAGACAAACCAGGATCGCGACATGAAAACCAAAGCGATAACTACGAAAAATAGACATGAGCAGACCTCTTGATTGGATTAGTGTGGATCAGTAGGGACGAACCTGCCATTATTCATGGACGACAACCGCCGGAGGGGCTCATTCTGAGTACAGATAACCGCCGGCCCGATTCCTAACATGAAAGTCTGGAACAAGGCAATGAGTCGCGACGGCGCCAGTGACAACCAAAATGTCGGTGTCGATGGAACCGGGATTGCGCGCTCGTCGACCGTTCCATCCCACCAGTGTACCAGGAATGTTCGTTCCGTCTTGCACCCACTCTCTGGTCCAAGCAGCAAGAGACGACTCCTCCAAACGCTTGACCTTAATAACGCGTGGCGTTATGTTACGGTAAAATGATCCGAGATTTCCGGGACCGAGAGTCCGAGAAGATCTTCCGGAGAGAACGGTCCCGGCGTTTACCTCCAACGGTTCAACGTGTGGCTCTCCGTAAGCTCACCATCCTGGACGGTGCGGAGTCCCTGGAGGACCTCAGGGCCCCACCGGGTAACCGGCCAGAGAAGCTCTCTGGGGATCGAAAGGGTCAGTACAGTATACGGATCAACGACCAGTGGCGAATCTGCTTTGTATGGAAGGACGGCGACGCCTGTAAGGTTGAAATCACCGACTACCACTCATAGGGAGGCGACTGTGCCAACTAAGAAAATTCCACCGGTACATCCCGGCGAAGTGCTCCTTGAGGAGTTTCTAAAGCCTTTGGATATCAGCCAGTATCGGTTGGCAAAGGACATTAACGTGCCGCCGCGGAGGGTCAACGAGATCGTTCAAGGGAAACGTTCCATCTCGGCCGATACGGCCCTCCGCCTGGCGCGCTACTTTGGAACTTCCGACCGTTTTTGGCTCAACCTTCAGGCACGCTACGACTTGGAGGTTGAGAAGGACCGCCTGGGGAACCGCCTGGAGAGAGAAGTAGCGGTGCGCCGCGCTGTTGCTTAACCAGCACGCGAGGCCCGAAAATCGCTTCGTTTGGAGAATGGATATGCCGATCAAGTCGACATCACGGACTATCGCTGAGCTGCGCGCACGTCGTGGCAAGCCCTCACAGTTCCTTGTGGCGCGCAGGCTGCCAGCCAAGCGACCGCCGACGCATCCTGGTGAGATGCTCCTGGAAAAGTTCCTCAAGCCCCTCGGATCAGCCAGTCTGCTTTTGCTGTGCGACTGGGGGGTCTCCTTTCCTCGATTAAATGAAATAATCCGGGACAAGCGCAGCGTCACGTATGATACAGCATTGCGATTGGCGCATGTTTACTCGGTTCTCTCGTTGGTCCTAATGCCGCTGTAATTTCTAAATTCCATAAAACCGCCTGGCGTTTTCTTCGGCGATTTGTTTCCTGGCAGTCGCGGAGAGGTCCTCGCGCTGCATCAGGAAGCGGGCCGTTCCTTCGATCCGGTCGGCATGGGGATAATCCGAGGAATAGATGAGCTTGTCCTCTCCGATCTCTTCCACTATGCGGCTTAGAAATCGTTCGTTTCCTTCACAGCCGAAAAAGATCCTTCCGGATTTGAAATACTCGCTGGGAGAGCGGCTGATCACATGGCGGGCGAAGTAGCGTGGATTTTCAAAATGGTCGTCCATTCGCTCCAGAAAAGCGGGCACCCAGTTGATGCCTCCCTCGAGAAAGGCGAAGCGGAGATTGGGATAACGCTCCATAAGTCCCGTGCAAAGGACGCTGGTAAACCCGGCCATGATCGGAAAGATCCCCGCCAGGACGCGCGTCGGGAAAAAGTGAGCGAAGAGATCGCTGACACCTGGAAATTCCAGGCTGAAGTGGACCGCGATGGGGAGCTGGATCCTGTTGGCCTCGGCGAAGAATGCCTCGTGAGCCTCGTCGGATAGCGCCTTCACTCCAACCGTCCCACTGACCATCACACCGGCCATCCCTAGCTCCTTGATCCGCGAGAGCTCGGCTGCGGCCCGCTCGGGATCCCTGAGTGAAACGAGGCCGACACCTTTCAGCCGATCTGACGCCCTGGCGCAGACTTCCGCAAGCCAACTGTTGTAAGCGTGACAGACTCCATTGGCTAGGATTCCGTCCTCCCATGAATTCACGTGCAGAAGGAAGCTCGGATACAGGAACTGGATCTCGATGCCTTCCTTATCAAGATCTTCGAGTCTCTCTTTGATATTGCTGAGCGTCTGGCTGCCGATCGAAGCCCGCCGGAAGCGCGCAAGCTTTTTCCCTTGCGGGGCTGCAGAACCGGGATTGCCCGCGCCTTCGACCTTGGGTCGCCTGCCCCGGCTGCGCGAGTCCCCATGCGCGCGAATCGTCAACATCGGCAGTCGCGCCGCGCTCGGGAAGATCGGGCGCATCGGCTATGGCGCAACAAAGGCCGCGCTGACCGGCCTCACGCGCTCGATGGCGCTGGAACTCGCGCCCCATGGGATCACCGTCAACTGCGTCGCGCCGGGTCCGATCGAGACGGAATTTTTCGCCGGCGTGAACGAACCGACCTCGCCGGCCACCCAAGTGCTAGCCAATGCCGTCCCCCTGGGACGCCTGGGACGACCGGAGGAGGTCGCCGCCGCCGTGCTGTTCTTTCTCTCCGCCGACGCCGGCTTTATCACCGGCCAGACGCTCTATGTCTGCGGCGGTCTGACGATCGGGGCAACCCCGCTGTGATCGAAGCGAGCGCGCCCGAAACGCTCCATCGGATGTTCGACAGCCTCCCTGGCGAGCGCATCTGCGTCATCCTCCGGCATGGCGGCGAGATCCGCTTCGACGCTATGGCCGCACGCTCGCGGAGCATCGCCGGTGGATTGGCCGGGCTCGGCCTGCGTCGCGGCGATGCCATCGGAGTGTGGATGGCCAACACGCCCGAATGGCTCCAGGTCTTCCTTGCCTGCGCGCGTCTCGGCGTCTTGGCCGTGGGCATCAACACCCGCTTCCGCGGTCACGAAGTCGGCGAGCTGCTGGGGCGAAGCTCGGCGCGGCTCCTTGTCACCGACGGGTGGCATGGCAAGGTTCGCAGCGACGATATCTTCCGCACCATCGCGCCAAGCGATCTCGCTTCACTGCGCGCCGTAGTCGTCGCTGGAGAGAGCGATCCATCGGCTTGGCGTCCCTTCGACTTGATGCCGCTCGACCGGATGTTCAACGCGACGAGACAGGCGGATGAGGGCCGCCCCGAGGATGCCTGCATCCTGTTCACCACGTCCGGCACGACCGGTCAGCCGAAGCTCGTCGTTCATCACCAGCGCGGCATTGTCATGCACGCGCGAGATGTGGCCGCCGCGTTCGAGCTCGCGCGTCCAGGCTCGGCGGTCCTGCAGATCGTGCCATTCTGCGGCGCCTTCGGGTTCTCCCAGGCGATCGCCGCCATCGCCGCTGCCTGTCCTCTGGTCGTGCCGCCCATCTTTGACGCCGCCGAGGCAGCGCGACTTGCGCGCGCACACTGTGTAACCCATATGGTCGGTACCAACGATATGCTCGATCGCATGCTTGCGGAGGTGACCGAAGAGAGGCCGTTCCCGAACCTCCGGTTCTTCGGGCACGCCAACTTCAACCCGGCGCTACCGGATCTGCCCGCGCGGGCCGAGGCGCGGGGTGTCAAGCTGCGCGGCCTATTCGGTATGAGCGAGACCCTCGCCTTGTTCGCCATGCAGCCGGCAACGGCCGACCTTGAGCGCCGGAAGCTTTCCGGAGGCATCCCTGTCTCGCCATCAGGGCGCGCCCGCGTGCGCGACTTCGCATCCGGCGAGATGGCCGCCGCCGGCGTCAGCGGGGAGATCGAATTGCGCGGGCCCAGCTTGATGTCCGGTTACCGACAACGAAGCTACGCGCGCGGCGTTCACACCGGATGGGTTTCTGCGAACCGGCGACCTCGGCTACGCCACCGGCGACGGCGGCTTCGTGCATCTCGGCCGTATGGGTGACGTGCTTCGGCTCGGCGGGTTTCTGGTCAACCCGCTGGAGATCGAGGAGACCGTTCTGGAGATCGACTCGCTGCGCGCATGTCAGGTTGTTGAGGTTCGACTCGATGGCCGGCCGCGACCGGCGGTCTTCGTCGTGCCCGCCGCCGGCGCACAGGCCGACGAGGCAGCGATCATCTCTCATTGCCGCGAGCGGCTGGCGTCGTTCAAGGTTCCGGTCCGTGTGATGATCATCGATGCGTTGCCGACGATCGAAGGCCCAAACGGCGTGAAGGTCAGGCGCGACGAACTCCGCCGGATCGCGCAGGCAACGATCGACGCGACGCGCTGAAGGCTTGATCGCTTTTATGAGAGAAGAAAGCTAGAGCCGGAGGTTATTGACGTCTCCCCTCCACGGTTTCGAAGGAATTCAAGAGGCCGTGGTCGTAATTCATCAGAAAGGTCTTATGAAACGGGACTTCTGAGTTGCCCCAGGTGCCGATTGGGGGTCTCCTTTCCTCGATTGAATGAAATAATCCGGGGCAAGCGCGAAGTCCCTGGAGGACCTCAGGCTCCCCCAGGTAATCGGCTTGAGAAGCTGTCTGGGGGATCGAGACGGCTAAGCTTGAGCGGTTAGCCGTTAAGCGCAGTGGTCGGGTTGGATAGCAACCTAGCGACGAGGCCGTCTTTAATACTTGCCTAGACAACGGCAACACGTGACTGTATTATCAGCTTATGAGCAAGAGAACAGACGATATCCTTAATAGTGCTATACGCCTGTCCACAGCCGAACGGGCAGAGCTCGCAGCGGAGTTACTCGCCAGCTTGGACGGAGAGCCGGAGAATGATGTTGAGGCCGCGTGGGCAGCCGAGATTGAGCGACGTGCCCAGCGGGTGCGGTCTGGCGAGGCGAAGGGCCGACCCTGGGCCGAGGTTCGCGAGCGCCTTGAGCGTCGTCGAGGATGAGCCACCGCGTCATCGTCCTCGATGAAGCCGAGGACGAACTGATCGCGGCGCAGGAGTGGTACGAGACTCAGCGGGCTGGCCTTGGTCGGGAATTCCGAAACGCAATCGACGAGGCGATGGAGCGTCTTCTCAAGGCACCACTTGCTGCCTCGCCCGTTGGCAACGTTGCCGCGTCGATTGGTGCCCGTCGAGTTCTCGTCAAACGGTTCCCATATTCTATCGTCTTCATCGAAGATAACGAAGATCTCTGGATTGTTGCATTTGCTCATCACCGCCGCCGGCCAGGTTATTGGCGAGGACGACTGGAATCGTAGTTAGCGTGCGACCTCAGCCGTGCCAGGCAGCCAATCTGAAAATATGAAATTATCGGAAGTCATCGGAAAAACTTCTTGGCCTGAGACGAAAGCCAGCCTTCTCTGGAATTATCCGGATGCTGCGGAAAGCTTGCCCGGATACGAGAAACTCTTCTACTTGCTACGCGACTTGCCACAATCACCAACAGCCATGCGCCTCATTATCAGAAAAACTTTTCGAGAAGGACTCGATGAAGAACCGCTTCTTGAAGTAGTGGGCAAAGATGGAACGCTGAACAAAGAATTGGAAGATTTCAAGCATCTAAACAAGGCCGAGGACTCAGAGTACGGAAACGGAGAGGTCGAATATGCCCTGGAGTTTCATCCTTGGGAAGAATGGCTGGGAATGGAAATCGATGAAACCACTCAAAGAAAATATACCTATCCGGAAATACTCGCGCACTGTCTCTGGGAGATGTCATTCATGGGTTTCGATCAGGAGAGAATTCTTGAAGAAAAGCGAGAGATAATGAGAAGAGTCGATGAAATCGAAAACATGACTGCGGAAGAAAGAAAACAAAAACTTATCCCCATGGAAGAAGTGATGAAGCGTATGGAAAAATGGAATAACAAGAAGTGAGGCATCTATGATTCCCGCGGGCAGAGGCCGTCTGCTTTTGCGGGTACCACCAGGGATCTCCTTTCCTCGATTACAGTCATCAACGCGGGAACGCTCGTTGCGATTGGTTTGGCTATGACGGGCCGCTACAGGGGTTGTCCATCACGAATTTTTGTCAGGGATAATTATTTTATGGTTCAAGTCAGCATAGAGGATATTCAGCGAGATTTATCCGCGTATCTTCAACGCGTTGAGGCCGGTGAAACGTTGCTCATTGTCCGTGCGGGGAAGCCGGTCGCGGAAGTCAAACCGGTCATTACGGGCGTTGAGACCCTGCGTCCGTTCGGGTTATGCGCGGGAGAGTTCACGGTGCCGGATGACTTTGATGCCCCCTTACCAGGGGATCGCCAATTTGCCCCTTGATGAAGCCAGCGTTCAGCTGCTTGGTACGCTTCCCCCGATTCATCGCGACCCGTTTGACCGAATGTTGGTCTGTCCGGCGATAGAACGGAACCTGACCATTATTACCGTCGACGACGCGTTTCGCGCTTATCCAGTTCCGCTTCTGGAACCCGCCTAACCGAACCACTACCGACCGCGGTTTACGTTGCGGTTCCGAACACGCGAGACGACACGTTTTAAGGACTCCCAGTACCCCTGAAACTTCACGCCAACCTACCTGCCGAGTCCCTGTTCCCATCTACGCCGCTACGCCGCCTTTTTTCCTTTACAATTCGCATAGCCAGCGGTAAATCCGGCTCACCCGCCTGCCGACAGGCAGGGCCGTTTGGTCCAACCGATGCTGCTGATGGGATCTTTCGAAACTCCGTTGTCACAGGAGGCATTTGGAAAAAACGCTATACGTCAATAGCCAGATGTAGTGAGTTCCGCTATAATCGAGCGACCGAGCGACTGCAGCGGACTGCTCAGTAACCGGCTCGTCTTGCTAAGAACTGTTAGGCCCTGCAGGCCCGCTCAGCTTTCTCGGTTGGACTTCGGCGAGGAATAGATGAGTGACGGAATCACAATCCGCAATCCGGTGGTCCAGCGGGATGCTTTTTTACTGAGCGCTTCATGCTGAATTGATGGCAAGAGGAGGACCCAAAATGATTGCAAAGATTGTGCTTCATTTCTTTGTTGTCGCAATACTGGTGTCCGCCGCACTGGCACAGGAAGGTCCCAACCGCCCCGAACCGAAGCCCGTCACTCTAGACAGTAAGACCACGGCGGTTTTGGTTCTCGACCTGCACGCTCGTTGCCACGATCCGAAGGAAATCTGTTCCAAGCTGACGCCAGTCGTAGGGAAGTTTTTGGAGAAGGTCAGGCCAGCGGACGTCTCGATCATTTACACCGTATCTCTCAATGCCAAAGAGACTGCCAGAGGCGAAATCTCGGAGCCGCTGAAGCGGAGGCAAACGGAACCGATCGTTTATCCTGATCATAATGATAAGTTCTGGGGTGGGGAGTTGCACAGTCTGTTACAACAGAAGGGCATCAAGACCCTGGTCGTGATTGGCTCGTCAACCAATGGCGCGGTTCTTTACACTTCCACGACTGCAGCCCGCGTTTATCGCTACAACATCGTGATTCCGCTCGACGGCGTCATTGCACGGACAAGATACGAGCAGGAATATCCGATCCACCAATTCACCGTTTTGCCGTCCGGAGCCAGCAAGCAGTTTCGGTTCACAAACTTATCCATGATCAGCTTTCACTGAATAGTTTATCCGGCCGCTGCTGCTCAAGACGAGGGGGCAGGCTAATGACACTGCTTGAAGATGGTGAGATGGTCGCTCTTCCATCGCTGATTTTCCCTCTTTAGGCTTCGCACTCCTCACCACGAAAGGCTTTGTCCGCCCGATCCAGGGCGACCTGCAGCTCATAAGCGAGATTCTGCACGTGGGGTTCTCGCATGATACTGAGATGATGGCCGGGTATGATTCGGATCTCCACTCCACCTTGCGCGATCCTGCTCCAACCCAAATCCAGATCCAGTGAGTGGAACAGCGGGCGTGTCCGGGAACGGAATAGAGTTACACGACCTGGGTAGGGCAAAGCGACATGATCCTTCCAGGCTCGAAAATGCGCTTCACTCACAAGTCGGCAGGAGTCGGGAACATACCCGACCCCAAAGATTTCATCCAAATCCGTCTCAAACGCTGAATCCGGACCGGCCGTGAAAAGACGGGCAATTCTCTTGCACACTGCTCTTCCTTTTCTGCGGGCCTGCGCCAACACCTCACTGGGTCTCGTAGTCAGGAGGTTGTCGATTACCCAGCGAGGCAGATTCCACAAGAAATAGAGGAAGCAGCAGGCAAACTCCGAGATGGACCTGTCACTGCCTGAACCAGGCCCGCTATCCACAACAGCCAACAAGGCAACGTTGTGTCCCCGCGCCACGAGCCGGTGGGCGATTTCCAACGCCACCTTTCCACCAAAGGAGTAACCTGCGATGTAATATGGGCCTCGCGGTTGAAGTTCACATATGCAATTCACGTAGTATTCCGCCATTATTCTGAGGTCGGTAAAGGGCCGTGTAACTCCGTTCTCTTTAGGTGGCTGCAATCCATATATAGCGTTATTGATGCGCAAATGCTGAACCAATGGACGCCACGACATTAACTCTCCACTGAGCAAGTGGATGAGAAACAACGGCTGCCTCGCGTCTCCGGACTTGATTTCCACTACCGATCCATCCGCCTCGGGCCGCGCCTTGTACCGGAGGAGCCTTGCTTGCTGCTCGATTCTTCCGTCCTGGAAAAGGGTCGAGAGCGGCAGTCTTACGCCAAACTCAGTCTCGATCCGAGAAAGCAGCTTAACAGCCAACAGAGAGTGACCACCGAGTTCGAAGAAGTCGTCATGAAAACCGATCCGCTCCACTCCGAGTACGTCCGCCCATATTCGCGCCAACTTCTGCTCCACGGCTGTGCGGGGAGCTGCATAAGACGCCTCGATCTCTCGCGCATCTCTTTCCGGCGCAGGCAAGGAGTGACGATCCACCTTTCCGCTGGGACTCATGGGCAGTTCACCCATCATGACGAACAGAGAGGGAACCATGTGGTCGGGGAGACGCTCTTCCAAGAAGGCCCGCAAACCGCTCGTCGCGGGCGGCTTAAGGCGGTCTGTAACCACGTAAGCCACGAGGCGCTTCTCTCCCGGAGTGACCTCTCGAGCGACGACGACGGCTTTTCTTACTTTGGGGTGCTGTCCCAGCAAAGATTCGATTTCTCCCGGCTCTATGCGGAATCCCCGGACCTTCACCTGTTGGTCGATGCGACCAAGAAAGTCAATGTTTCCATCGGGTAAATAGCGTGCCAAGTCCCCCGTCTTGTACAGGCGTGCGCCTGGCTTCTCGCTGAAAGGATTCGGAGTAAACTTCTCAGTGGTAAATTCGGGCCGGTTGAGATAGGCCCGAGCTATACCGTCACCACCAATGTATAGCTCTCCGAATATGCCGATGGGAACCGGCTGCAGATGGTCGTCCAGCAAATAAATCTGGGTGTTGGCGACTGGGCGGCCAATAGGGATGGTCCTCGCGCCTTGCGGCACGGTCTCTACAAGAAACCACGACGCAAAAGTTGTTGTTTCAGTGGGGCCATAAACATGCAGCAGTCTCTTCGGAGGGCCATGTCGCAGGATCTCTCCGACCCACCGAGGGTCCACGGCCTCGCCCCCAAACAGCAGGTGCTGCAGCTTTCTGAAGGCTGAAGGGATTTCAGCGGCCAACAGGTTAAACAACGCCGTTGTCAAAAATAAGGTGGTTATTCCTTGTTTGTCGATTTGGTCCGCAAAGGCTTGAGGCGAAAGGACCACGTCCGTCCGAATCATGAACAGCCGAGCTCCGTGCAATAACGCTCCCCAAATTTCGAACGTGGACGCATCGAAGGAAAAGTTCGACACCTGTGCTATGACGTCGCTAGGTTCCAGTCTCACGTAGTCCGTATGGATGACCAAGCGGTTAACAGCCCGGTGCGGGACGGCAACTCCCTTCGGCTTCCCTGTGGAACCCGAGGTGTACAGCACATAGGCGAGGTCATCAGCCGTCGCCAGGTTCGCCGGATTCTCCTCACTCTCCTGAATTATAATATCCCAGGCCGTTTCCAGAGAGACCACATGGATTCGAGAATTGAGAATCGAGGAGCGAGAATCGCCACCTTCTAGCCCTTCGGCGGAGTCTATCCTGAGCGCAGCCCAAGGGCTCAGGCCAGGCTTCGATCTTCTATCTTCAGCCAGCTCTCCGATCAGCCGCTCTTCGGTCAACAGCACCGGCGCCCGGGTATCACCCAGCATGAACTCTAGTCGCTCCTTCGGATACTCCGGGTCGAGCGGCACATAGGCCCCGCCTGCCTTCAGAATGCCGAGCAGTCCCACAACCATCTCCAACGAGCGATCTAAACAGATCCCGACAAGCACTTCCGGTCCAACCCCTAGCTTCCGCAGGTAATGAGCCAGTTGATTCGCCCGCCGGTTAAGCTCCTTATAGGTCAGTTGCTGGTCTTCAAACACAACCGCCACAGCCTCCGGCGTCCGCTCTACTTGGGATTCGAAGAGCTGATGAATGCACTTGTCTCTCGGGTAATCTCTGTCAGTATCATTCCACTCCACAAGCAGTTGATGCCTCTCAGGTTCTGTCAAAAGCGGTAAGTCTGACAGCCGCTGCTCTGGATTTGCAACGATGCCTTTTAGCAGGGTATGGAAATGCCCCAGCATCCGAATGATAGTGGCATCTTCGAACAGGTCAGTATTGTAGAGCCGTTGTCAATAGGTGTGTAAACGGTTAGGCGGCGTCCCTGTTCTTTTGGATTTCCTCTCCGTCTTTGTATCGCGTTCCGTCAACCACTTTTGC
>JACQUW010000124.1 GCA_016210115.1 Deltaproteobacteria bacterium
CCGAACGTACTGGCACAACTGGCAACTTTCCCCGCGGGAATCCAGTTCCCTTGCTGTCTGGTCAAAAGTCTCCAACTGGAAGACCTGAGAATGAGCGTAAAATTTAAGCCGATCTCTGGGGAGTGCGATCAGGGAGGCGGCCTGGTCTTTAGATTTCGGGACCCTCAGAACTACTACGTGCTACGCGCTAATGCCCTGGATGATTTTGCCCTATTCAAATGCGTCAACGACCAGCGATGGCCTGTGAAGCGTTACTATGTTCGCAGCGACGAGTGGCAAACTATCATGGTGGAATGCCGTGGCCCTTTTATCGCGGGCTACTGGAACGACCGTCTATTGATCGAGGTTCGAGACGATACTTTTTCCGCCGGGAGAATTGGTCTATGGACGATATCGGACTCGGTTAGCTATTTCGATGACTTAGAAATCACGGCCCTTGAGTAGAAGATTAGGATCAGGAGGACTTATGCGAACGTTAAGAATTGATGATCACATCGAGTTTCACCCTAAAGCTTTTGTGCGCAAGCGGCTTTTTGAAACGGAGGAGCTCTATTTCAACATGTACTGCATTCAGCCAGGGCAAAAAAACCCTCTCCACCGCCACCCTAACTCGGTCGAGGTTCTCTTTTTCGTTGAAGGCGAAGGCGAGCTCATTGTCGGCCGGGAAAAGAAAGCTGTGACTGCGCGCGACGCGGTTTATGTTCCGGTCGATGCGCCCCATGAAATTATTAATACCGGCAAGAGCAACATGATCGTCGTTCTGGTGCAGGCTCCGCTTCCATGCGAGCATGTCTATGTGCGGCCGGAGGAAATCGGAGAGGTGGTTCAGATTTGAGTAGTTGAACCGACCGTTTGGGGATTGGCGGTCCAATTTTTGATAGCCTATTTAAAGTGGAGTTTAATTTTGAGATTATCGGGCCGTTAGCAGGGGAAGGGACGAGGCGACTTGAGGCTGTGGCCATGGACGGAAGACGGCTACAATTGGAACACGAACACCAAATCAGGAGGCGAATATGGAGATCCTAAGAAGTTTACAGGAACGATGTGATCCCCGATGGGCCGCTCTGCTCGTGGTGGATGTGCAGAACGATTTCGTCAGCCCTCAGGGAAGCGCCGCTAAAAGAAACGAAGATGTTAGTGCGGCGGTCGCGGTGGTTCCCCGACTCATTCATCTTATCGACGAGGCCCGGCGCGTGGGACTCACGATCGTTTATATTAAGACAACACACAGCGAATGGACCGACACGCCTTCATGGGTTTATCGCAGTTCTCAAAAAGGCGGGTTAAGCACCTGCCGGGAGGGAACCTGGGGCGCCGAATTCTATGAAGGAATTTCGCCGCTTCCGAACGAAAGAGTGGTTGTCAAGCATCGCTACAGCGCATTTATCAATACGGACCTGAACACTGTCTTGAAGGCGAAGGCTATCGAGAGCGTTTTAGTCACCGGCGTGGCGACCAATGTCTGCGTTGAGACGACGGCCAGAGACGCCTACATGTATGACTATTACATTACAATGATCGAGGACTGCTCAGCGGCCTATGACGGCAAACTTCACGAGAATACCCTGGAAAACATGCGTCGCCACTTCGGCCTGGTAGCTTCTTCCCGGGAAATAATAGAAAACTGGCAAGCCTTAAGGCAGAAAAAGGCCGCGGGCGTCTAGAATCATGAACTGCGTGAGCGGTTCAAACCGTTACTTCATCATATGCGCGTTGATTTGATCAAGCAGCTCGGCGGGGGGCTGTAGGACATCCTGGCCCAATTCGGCCAAAGGCGTCTCGCAAAGGTTCAGCTCTTCGGCAAAGTCCGCTCTATGAGGATTGTAATAAATCAGGCCGGTTAGAAATTTCCCCTCGGCTACGGCGGCATGGATGGCCTGGATCGCCTGCATTCGGTTGGTTGGGTCGTAGTGTTCTCCGAGCTTGTGCAGGATGATCCGGGAGCCGTCATGCAACTCTACCGCATGGTCGGTTCCCGGATCATAGTCGGCTTCAATATTTTCGTAATAAGGAATGAAGTCAAGATCATGGATCGGATCAAGATGTCCCTTGACGTATTTGAGACTCTTAGTAGACCCTTCATGATTATTGAACGTGACGCAGGGGCTGATGACATCCAATATAGCGCTTCCCCTGTGGGCGAAGGCTCCCTGGATCAAAGGGGCAAGTTGTTTACGGTCTCCAGAGAAGCTTCGCGCGACATAGGTGGCGCCCATAACGATCGCGAGCTCACATAGATCGATGGCCGGGATGTCGTTGACCTTTCCGCCCTTCATGACGCTTCCCTTGTCCGCCGTGGCAGAGAATTGACCCTTGGTTAGGCCATAAACGCCATTATTCTCAACAATATAGGTAATATTGACGTTGCGCCGCATCATGTGGCAGAAATTGCCGAGACCGATCGCAGAAGTATCGCCATCTCCGGACACTCCGATGGGGATCAGCGAGCGATTGGCCAGATTTACGCCGGTCGCTACCGCGGACATCCTGCCGTGAACAGCGTTGAAGCCGAAGGACTGACCTAAAAAATAGGCGGGCGTTTTCGAAGAGCACCCTATGCCGCTCAGTTTTACGACTTTACGCGGATCAATACTGCTTTCGAAGAAAGCCCTGGTAACGGAAGCCGAGATGGCGTCATGACCACAGCCCCGGCACATCGTTGAGGGTGCCCCTTCATAGTCTTTTTCTTTTAGATTGATGCGGTTAACCTTCTCTCCTGCCATTCTGTTACCTCTTTTCGTGCTTCCGTCTGATGCTGTTTGATTTGTCGAACGACCTCCAGCGTGGTCACAGGCAGCCCGTCATAGATGAGGACGCTCACGATCTTCGATGCCAGTTCAGGCCACTCTTCTTTGAAAATGGACGCCATCTGCCCATCGCGGTTTTGTTCGACCAGATAAACTACCTCATGGGCCGTCAAAAATTTTCTGCTTTCTTCGGTTAGAGGCAAGGCCCGCAATAAGAGGTGGTTCGTCTTAAGACCTGAGGCCCGCAGGCGGTCGCGTGCCTCGCGCACCGGCTCGAAGCTCGAGCCGAAACAGATAATCCCGGTCTTTACGCCCTCATTCATCTCGATAATTGGTTTGGGGACGTACTTACGAGCGGTTTCGAACTTTCTTCGCAGCCGGTCCAAAGTTTCCTTATAGTCCTTTTCGTCCTCGGAATAACGGGCGTCGGCATCATGACCGGAGCCCCGGGCAAAATACGCTGCGCTGGGATGCGAGTTTCCGGGTACGGTTCTGTAGGGAATGCCGTCGCCGTCGAGATCAAAATAACGGCGGAACCTTTTGCCTTGTTGCTTCAATTGCTCGATGTCGTCGGGGCTCAGCCGTTTGCCGCGATCGAACGGCTCCCTTTCAAGCTTGAGGGGTTCCGAAGACCAGAGATTCATCCCCAGGTCGAGATCAAGAGCAACAAAGACGGGAGTTTGAAGCCGTTCAGCCAAGTCGAAGCTGCGCCGCGCTAAATCGAAGCAGGATCTCATATCGTGCGGAAAGACAACAATGTGCCGGGTATCGCCGTGGGAAGCATAATACATGAGCTGGATATCGGCCTGCTGCGTTCTTGTGGGAAGCCCGGTCGATGGTCCACCGCGCTGGATGATAAAGAAAACGCAGGGAGTCTCGACAAAATAAGCGAGTCCAATGCTCTCGTTCATCAACGACAAGCCCGGGCCCGATGTGGCAGTCATAGCTCTGGCTCCGGCCCAGCCCGCTCCGACAATCATGCTGGCGGAAGCGATTTCGTCCTCTGCCTGGACAATCGCGTAGGTCGGTTTGCCGCTCTTGTCCTTGCGCAGGCGCGGCAGATATTGCTCCATCGCTTCAGCTAATGAGCTGGAAGGCGTAATGGGGTACCAGGCAACAACCGACGCTCCGCCGTAGATTGCGCCCAGCGCGCAAGCGGTATTGCCCTCTGTGATGATTTTTCCCTTGTTCCCATTGGGGATGGCTACAAGACGGGCGATCTTCTGTGTGTGGCCGTTTTCCTTCACCTGATCGAAGCCAGCCTGAATGCAGATGAGATTCGATTCAATGACGACGGGCTTCTTTCCAAAAGTGTCCTGTAACACATCTTTGATAGTCTCCATGTCGATACCGAACAAATAGGCGAGAGCTCCCACGTAGACCATATTTCTCTGCTTGGTTCTCAGGGGAGAGGCGGGTACAATTTTTTGCACCAGTTTGTTCGCCGAGACTCCTACGTACTGGACTCCGTCTCTTTTGAGGTTTGCGGGAAGCGGCGTCGAATCGTCATAGAGAATGAGTCCTCCGTCCCTAACTCGATAAATATCCTTTGCCGCGGTCGCTTCATTGAACATGACCATGACGTCAATGACGTCTTTTCGTGCCATGTATCCGTCGGCGCTGGCCCGAATTTGATACCAGGTAGGGAGCCCTTGGATGTTGGAGGGAAACATATTTTTCGAGGAGCACGGGATCCCCATTTTAAAGATAGCCTTGAATAAAATAGTGTTTGCCGAAGCGCTGCCCGTGCCGTTTTCCGTAGCTATACAGATACTGATATCGTTAGTCGCCGTTGCTTCCATAATTTAACCCCTTACGACAAGTTAACAGGGATCGGCCGGAAACACAAGAAATCTCAGGTTTTACCCGGGGGTATAATGGTCCCCGGATTCCCAGAATTCCTGCACTTCCTTCCACGATTTCCGGACATTTTCGTCGATATCCAGCGCTCTCGCATACTTTAGAACGTCTCTCATCGATACGAGGCCAGCGAGTTTTCCTGTCTGGGCGCGAATCGGCATGTGCCGGAACCCGTTCTCGATCATTTTCGCCAGGACTTCGCCGATAAGCGTCGAATCCGGCATACAGACGACGTCCGCCGTCATCACCTCTCGAACCGGGGTGTTGTTGATGTCGATCTTCTTAACTGCCACGCGCGCAAGAATGTCTCTTTCGGTAAAAATCCCTTTGGGGAACTTTCTGTCCAATACAACAACGCAAGTGGCATTTCTCTTCGCCATGACTGCGATGGTGTCGGAGATGGAGTGCTGGCCATCTACGGTGATAAATCTCCCGGACATGATGCTGCCGACGGTTTGGGTTTCTCCAAGGCCCCGGCCCACTTCCACTGCAAGCTTCAGGATCCGCCGCATGGAGACCATGCCGACCACATTTCCGTCGCTCCCGCTGACCAGCAAGTGGCGGAACCCACCTTTGTACATCTGCCCTAACGCGTCGACGATATGGGTATTCAGGGGAACCTTTTTGACCGGCACCGTCATGACCGCTTTTATCCGGGTTTCTTTCGGGTCCAATTTCTTGTTCATGACCCGCGTAAGGACGTCGTGCTCAGTGAAAATGCCCACCGGCACGTCGTTCTCCGCTATAACAACGCGGCCCACGTCCTTTTCCACCATTATCGCCATGACTTCAGCTATGTTGGCCGACACGGGGGCCGCCAACACGTCCCGCGTCATGATTTCGCTTACCTTATTCGATAGCATAGGGGGACCTCCTGGTCGGGTGTTTTTCTACCAGAATAGTGGAAGCCCAAGTAAGGTATCACCAAAAATATCGCCGATTCTTCCATACCGCAAGCGCTGGGATCGGCTTGAGCGGGACCCCGGACAATCAGAAAAGCTCGCCATCCGGGGTTGAGGTTGCGTGGGGGAATATTCATGAACCTGTCCTTCAACGTCAATGATGAAAAATGTGAGCGAAGAGACAGGCCTGGAGGTCGCAGACGTAGAACCGTACAGGTTCCGGAAGCAATAGACCGGGAATAGCGACCTTGGCGGCCTCGGGGCACTGGCCCATCGGCTGCGGCCGGAAGGCGTGGCCCTGAGGGAACCGTTTTCGGGGGAATTCTAATCGCAGCTATCCAGCAGCAACACCTCCCAGGCGGCGAATCCGACAAGCTTCAGAGGTGTAGTCGGGAAGTATCATCGGAGAGACGCGGCTGGGTGAAATCCTGGCTTCCTTCAGTTGCCGATTGTAGCTCCTGACGTGATCCAGCGTCATAGGACTGAGACGAGTTTCTTTGGCTTTCTGCGCGGCACGCTGGCCGGCTCGCCTTCCAAAGACGAAAATGTCGAGCAAGGAATTACCCATTAACCGATTGCGGCCGTGCACTCCGCCACTCACCTCCCCGGCTGCAAAGAGGTTGACCACCGGGGTGTCTCCGTGCTCGTTGATCATGAGCCCGCCGTTCTGATAATGCTGAGTAGGATACATCAGAATAGGCTCTTTAGTAATATCGATGTTGTAACGGGCGAACTGACGGACCATCGCGGGGAGAGCCTTTCGGGTAGTCCCTTCGCCGCGGAGGAGGTCCACCATGGGTGTGTCGAGCCAGACGCCCGACACCCCCGTAGGCGTCGTTACACCGTTCTGCCTTTCGGCGCACTCGCGGATAATGGCTGCGGAGACCGCATCGCGGGTTTCCAGGTCGAAGATGAACCGTTCCCCTTTTCGATTTACAAGTTGCGTGCCCAGACCCCGGACCTTCTCTGTCACGAGTTGGCCCAGGAGCTGCTCAGGAAAGGCTACACCCGTGGGGTGGTACTGGACGGTATCCATAAATAGCATGGGGACCCCAGCGCGGTAACCGATAACGACGCCATCGGCGGTGGCCCCATAGTGATTCGTGGTGGGAAAGCCCTGGCAGTGGAGCCGGCCCATGCCACCTGTCGACAGTACAGTGCAGCGAGCCCGCACCACGGTAAACTCTTTCGTTTCCAGATCGTAGAGAATCGCGCCCGCGCATTGGCCGCTCTCGTCCAAAATCAGCTCCACTGCAGGATTAAACTCGAGACAGTGAATCTGCCGATTTCTGGCTTCGTCTCGCACCACGCGCATGAACTCCATGCCCGTATAATCGCCGCTTGAATGCATGCGACGGATCGAGGTGCCCCCGCCGTGAACCTCGACCATGCTTCCATCCTCATGCTTGTCAAAGAGAACTCCCATGTCCTCAAGCCACTGGACTACAAAGGGGGCATCGGTTACGAGCGCACGGACCAGCTCGGGAACGTTGCCGAACCCGCCGCCACCCATGACATCAAGATAATGACGGGCGAGTGAGTCTTGCGGGCGATCGGCGGCTTGAATGCCGCCCTGAGCCATCATGGTGTTAGCATCTCCCCAACGCAACTTGGTGGCGATAAGGACCTTAGCGCCGGTTTCCGTCGCCGCCAGCGCCGCTGAAGTCCCTCCTCCGCCCGCACCGATCACCAAAACGTCAACGTCCCGGTCCACGCGCGAGGCAAGGTCGAAAGCGTCCGGATCAATAAAGCTTCTCGTCTCCAGCAGGTCCGCGAGCTCGTGAGGGACATTCTGGCCTTGATTGGGCCCTACACGGAGAGCGCGAAAACCCTCGGGTCTATAATCGGGGTGGTATCGTTTGAGCAGGCTATCTTTTTCTTCCAGGGTAAGGCGGGGGAACTCTCTGCGAGCCAATCTCTCCTTGCGTGTTCGCTCTACCTCCGCGATCGAAGCCGTCATGCTCTCCGGGTAAGCCATCTTTGTCCTCCTTCTAGTCCTTATCTCCGTTGCTTTTGCGGAGAGGCACGTCCTCTTCTTCCGATTCGATTACCCGCTGCGAGTAGAACCGCTGCAAGGTTGCTTTGTCCATCCGGCAAAACTTATCTAGCTCCTCTTCAAAATAGCCGGTCTTGATCTCTTCCAGACGAGTGTGGAGGTGGGCTGCTTTGGGTAACACGTGAGAGCCGTATAGCCGCCGCGCCAACATACCAACGTGATAATGAGCTATTTCAGCCGGGCACCGGGAGACACAAAGACCGCAGCTGATGCAGTCGAAAGAAAGCTCAGCGAGCCTTTTCAGATCTCCCTGCTGCGCCGCGGCGATATAGCGCATTACCTCAAGGCCCTGCGGGCAAACCTTGGCGCATGTATTGCACTGAATACAGCGAACGAGCTCTGGAAAGAAACGGAACATTGTCTCAGCGCTAGCTGAGAGTTCATGGATGTTGTAGACCGGCTTCGGGGCCGGATAGAAAGGAATCTGGGCCAGAAACATCCCATCCTCTATCCCGGTCTGGCAAGCGAGGCCGACCTGGAGGCGGAAATCTCCAGCCTTCCGGTACACGGTAGCACACGCGCCACAAAAGCCTCCTCGACATCCAACACCACGAACGAGCCGATAACCGGCAGACTCCATCGCCTTCAGAATGGTCAGGCCCGTGGGAACATCGTGATTCTTTCCCATTATCGAGATCCGAACCGTTTCTATTAGGGGGACTTCCTTTTTCTTGGGCTTCGTCAATTTTTTTTGTTGTAGGGCCATCCCGACCTCCTTAGTTCCGTCTCGCCACAGTCTAACCGACGCTTCCCGCCGCAGATAAGGCGCTTCTGACCTGCTCGGTGAAGCCCAAATTTTGCACCGGCTGCCCCAGGGCCAGCGCCAGGAGCTGTGTGAAATAGACCACAGGCACGTTAGTGTTCCTGCTCTGGCTTTGTTTCCAGTCCAGGTTGTATTGGCAAACCGGACAAGAGGCGACCAAGACGTTCGCGTTGCTCTCAGCAGCAGAGTGCAGGATCAGCTCAGCGCAGCGGCCAGCGACCTCTCCGTTCGTTACAATATGATAGGAGCCACAGCAGTCTGTCTTCGAGGAAAAATCTACCACCTCACAGCCCAGGATCTCGAGAAGACTCTCCATAAGAGTGGGCTCCTCCGGGTTGTCCAGATTGATCTCTCGCGCAGGTCTTAGCAGCAAACAGCCGTAATAAGGGCCGACACGGAGGCCCTGTAATGGGTTACGCACCGCCTCACGAAGCCGATCAAAGCCGACGTAATCGCGCAGAACCTCGAACAAGTGGAGGACCCTTGTTTCTGGCAGTTCTTCAACGCCAAGAAAAGTTGCGACCCTTTTGCCGACTTCGGGGTGACCCTGCAGAAAAAATGATGTCCGCCGCAGCGTGTTGAAACAAAACGCGCAGAGAGTGACCAGTTCGTCGAAACCCTGGCTTTTGGCTTCAAGCAAAATGCGGGCTGGCGCCAAAAAACCCATGTAGTTATCTTTCACCTGGGGAACCAAGCCCCCGCAGCAGGTCCACTCTTTTAGCTCCGCCAGCGTGATACCGAGCTCTCGACATGCGCTTTGGGCAGAGGTATCGAGTCCCGTTGCTCGTGTGCGCAACTCACAGCCGGGGTAGTAGCCAAATTTCTTTGTCTCCGTACTCACCAGGTCACCTTTCTCATTGCCGCCACCAAGGCGGATTGGGGCAAAGCGGACAACCGCTCCCCGTCCTGCTGCGTGTAGTGAAAGGGCGCATCGAGTTTACGCAGGTGAATAGTCCGCAGCGTTTCCATAATACGCGCCGGATCCACGCCTTTTGGACAGTAGGTGGTGCAGGTCAAGCAGCCAACGCATGTCCAGGGGGCGTTGCTTTTCATTGCTTTCTCCCCATCACCGAGCTGGAGAAGACGAATGACTTGGTGCGGAGCAATGTCCATTGCAAAAGCTGTGGGACAGGCCGCGCTGCATTTGCCGCATTGATAACAGGCATAGAAGTTTTGCTCGCTGAGGGCAGCGATTTCCACGACCACGTCGTTTTCCTTACGGAAAGAAAGAAGCTGGCTCATCTTCATTTGCCCCTTTCGGTGTCGGATAGCAGCTTGAGGGCATAATCATGCCCGGCCTCAAAAGCGCGCAGGTTCAGCTCTTCGGTCCCTTTCGGAACAGAAGTGGCTACCGCTTGCCGCATCGCTTCGGCATTCACCAATCGCGTGGCGCCGCAGAGCACGCCCAACATCACGATGTTTGCGACCATGCGCCGCCCCAATCCTTCAGCCAGTCGAGTCGTCGGAGCCTTAAACAGCAGCCGCCCCTTTTCCGCTTCGTCGTCCGTTTTGACCAGATCTTCATCAATAATAAGAGGAGTCTGGGGCGGTCGTCTAAGCCCGTGGCTGGTGTACGCTTCCTGGGACATCATGACGGCCAGATCGGGAGTGACCACGCGAGGATAACTGATCTCCCCGTCGGAGATAATAATCTCCGCCATGCAAGCGCCTCCCCGGGACTCAGGTCCGTAGCTCTGGCTCAGCACCGCGTTTCGGCCGGCATACACAGTAGCCGCACGCCCGACGATGACCCCGGCGAGAATGATACCCTGACCGCCAAAACCTCCTAGCTTTACCTCCGCCCGATCCCTGTGCGCGAGATCAAACGAACCAGCCTGTACCGGTGCCATTCTAAACCTCCTTACGATTTTTAAATCCTTTGCCGTGCGGCGGAGCTAATCCCATCCGAAAATTCTTTTTTGCTGCCAAAGATCTACTGCGATCTCCAAGCCGAAAGAATAAAGATCAACCTGATTCCGGCTAACGCTTGGCCGCTGCCTCCTGCGCCTTCGGGATGACTTTTCCGGTCAGTAACTCCAGTAAAGTTGGCCGGTCCCTTTCCACAAACTTTCCAACGATGATCTTCCCGCCGAGTACGGATAACTCCACGTCCTCCAGACGGGCGAAGTTCTGGACGACTGTGTTCTCTTTGTAATAACGCAGTTCGTCAACCGCCTCGCCGAGCCGATTACGCCGACCGTAATACACAGGGCAAGGTGAGACGATCTCCACGAAAGCGAAGCCCTTATGCTGTAAGGCCTCTACCATAGAGCGGCGGAGCCTACCCAAATCCAGCACGGTCCAGCGGGCGACGTAGGTCGCCCCGGCAGCTGACATCAAAAGCGGGAGATTGAACGGCTGCTCGATACTGCCGTAAGGCGTTGTGCTTGTGCGAGCGGTCACCTGCGTCGTAGGGCCACCCTGCCCGCCTGTCATTCCGTACGTAAAGTTGTTAACACAAAATACTTTGAGATCTACGTTCCGGCGCGCGGCGTGAATGAGGTGATTCCCACCGATGGACGTGATATCTCCATCACCGCTGAAAACTGCGACTTTGAGCGCCGGATTCGCGAGGTGGAGACCTACGGCGAAAGGAATCGCTCGGCCGTGAGTGGTATGGAAAACGTCGCATTTGATATACCCCGCGACCCGACCCGTGCAGCCGATCCCCGAGACAACCGATAGTTTATCGAAGTCGGTGTTCGTTTCCTTCAACGCTTGCACAAACGCCGAGAGGGACGTGCCGATCCCGCAGCCGGGACACCAGATATGGGGAAGACGGTCGGTCCGCAGGCCCGACTCCACTGGATGCGAAATCACATCTTCTACAATCTCTTCGGTCCAGTGAGCTTCACCGTCGAACGGTTCTTCAAAATCTCTAGCCATTGTCATTTTCAGCCCGTCCTTCCAAGCGTCAGTAATCCGCGGGTAGATTCCTCAGTTGAGCGGCCGTTAAAACCGGCCCATCGCGGCAAACAAAGAACCGGCCAACGTTGCAGCGCCCGCATTGACCGATGGCGCACTTCATTTTGTTTTCCAGCGTCGTTATAACCTGCTCTGGGGCAAAGGCGAGCTTGTCAAGGGCGAGGAGCATGAAGCGGAGCATGATCGGAGGACCGCATGTGATCACGATACTTCCGTTGGGTTTTGGATTGAGCCGCTGAAAAATATCGGGGATCAGCCCCACCTCCCCATCCCAATCAGGGGTCTCACCGCCGGGGTCAACCGTCCGAACCACTTTGACCCCTTCGGTGTTTGCCCATTCTTTCATTTCCTCTTTGTAAACCATGTCGGCCACAGTCCGTGCGCCGTTCAGGACCAGAATTTGACCGTAGTCTGCGCGCCTGTCCAGGGCAAGCTGCAATGGCGCGTGGAGAGCCGCCATGCCGATGCCGCCGCCCACGAACAAGAGATCCCGGCCGCGCCAATCTTCCATGGGGAAGTAGTTGCCGTATGGGCCACGGAAGCCGACAGACTGTCCTACACAAAGACTCCTTAAGGCGCTGGTCACCTTGCCTGTTTGCCGGAAGGTGCATTGGATGTGCCCACCCCGAGTAGGAGGGTTTGTGATCGTAAAGACGCACTCCCCCGCGCCGAAGACGGAAAATTCGCCGAACTGGCCTGCGCGCCATTCGAGTTTCGGTGCTGCCTTTGTATCAGAAAATTCCAGCCGCAACGTGCGCACGTCGGGAGTTTCTTCTGAAGCCTGCACAATCCGCATGAGATGGGGTCTGAATGGATTTCGCCCGCTCACTGCTGTCCCTCCTCAGTCGTTCCAGCCGAGACCGCGCTCTGCACGGATTGGTGGATGTCGAGCCCGACGGGACACAGCTTCAAGCATCGACCGCAGCCAACACACATAAACCGCTCCCCGTGCTCCATGGGAAAATAGGAGAACTTGTGTAAAACCCGCTGTCGGAAGCGCAGCGGCTGAGAGGCCCGCGGATTATGCCCGGAAGCATGGCGGGTGAACCGGCTAAAAGCGCAGCTATCCCAGGAGCGGCACCGCGTGCCGCATGAGGCGTTGCCTTCGTCGTTCATGTCGAAACACGAGCAGCTTGGACAAACGTAAGCGCAAATACCGCAGCCTAGGCATCGTTGCCCAAGCTTCTCCCACAAGGGCTGCGAGAAGCTTTCCTCCAGCCGGGGCGCCCATTCTTTGGAGAGAGCGCGTCGTTCAATGCTTTTTTCCACGGCCTGCCTCTGCTCCTCGGCTTTTTTCCAGTCCTGCGCGGATGCTGGCTTCCAAGTGGTCGCGGAGGCCGCGATTAACTCCTCGCCTTTGGCTGTCAATGCTCGGAGAAGCCAGGCGCCCGCATGAGGAATCATCTGAATGTCGCTTCCCTCCGTCCCTCCGGGTGAACCTCCGACTGCGGTGCAAAAACACTCCGCGCGGGCTTCGTCACAGGCAAGAGAGACTATCGTGGTTTGCCTTCTCCGGTGCTCGTAGAAGGGGTCAGCCCCCTCGCCCAGAAACATGTCGTCTAAACGTGCAAGACCTGCGACGTCGCAAGGGCGAAGGGCGAAAAGCACCTGCTCTTTACCATCCAGTTCCGGGTCCTCCAATTCGGTTTCATTGCCCCGGAACCGGTAAATCACAAGAGGCTCGCTGCGGGGAAACAAGAATTCCTTAGGGGACCATTGCGTGTTCAAGTAATTCGACAGAGAGATCTCGGCGGCTGAGGCGACAGGAAAAAACAGCCGCAGATTATCCTGCTCTACGGGAGCGATGAGAGACTTCCCGTCTTGCAGCAAAGCCTCCAACCAATTTCTCCATTCAGTGTCAGTAACGTGCCAGCCCTTGATTTTCATCATCGTGGTTCCTAGAGAAACTCGTCTGGATCGTCGGGACGAAAAGTAGTCAGCGGGGGAATGCTGTTGGGATCTTCCTCGACCCGGTAATTGAACCGAGTTTCCGCCTCCCGTGCCAATCGCCGGTTGAGAAGGTCAAGACGGATCCCGGCCGGGCACACGCGGGTGCATTCATCGCAGCCGGTGCATCGCCCGGCGAGGTGCATGACCCGGGCAATGTTCCAGGCGGTATTGCCCTTTCCACCGAAACTGGTGGGTATCCATTGGGGCCGATGCTTGTCGGAGATGCAGACACTGCAGTAGCAAAGAGGGCAGACCGCCCGGCAGGCATAGCAGCGCAGGCAGCGATCGAACTGCTGCTGCCAATACTTCCGGCGCTCTTCGGAAGAAAACGACTCCAGTACGCGGATCTGCTCATCGCGGGGATCTACGCCGACCTTTCGCTCAGCTTCGGAAGGCGCTACCCCTTTATGGGCTCCGTCTCGGGTAACCGTCCAATCCGAGGAGGGAGAGACCTCGCTCCGGCAAGAATGACATTTGAGGGCCAACTTGCCGTTCTCCCAAACGCCGGCGCAGGGAATTCCCAGCAAGAGTACGTCTTCCCGCTTGAGTTGGTTTTCGCGCATAAGCCCCATGACGGCTTTGGCATCACAGCTTTTGACCACCATGGCTATCTTTCCTTTGCCCTTCTTCTTTAACGCTTCAGGCAGATAGACGGCCAGGTTATTGGCGCAACGCTCATTCCAGGCGAGAGTAGAAACCTGTTCAGGGTTCGTAACAAAAGTTGGAACCATCTGTCCGGGTAAACCGCCTTGGGAATAGCCCAGGAGAGTCGATACCTCTCCTTTGTTCAGGAGGTCGGCCGCAAGCTGCTGGAGGTGCTCAGAGATGCTCCAGGTTTCTTCCGGCGATGGCGGGACACGAGGTTCAGGATCTGCGGCGGAGCCTATTGAAAGCGCTGAACGGCCCGAACTCGCCATTACAGATCTACCCCAGTCGTTAAGCGGCCCCGCCTCTCGCACCGATGCCGTGACCTGATCGACGATCCTGGACCATTTCGCACCCTCGGAAGCCGAAACCCAGGCGAATTGGAGCCTGCGATTGTCAAGCCCAAGAAAATCCATCAGAGCGCGAAAGACGGTGAAGCGGCGGCGGGCTAACAGGTTGCCTTGAACGTAGTGGCAATCGCCAGGATGGCAGCCAGAGATCAGAACCCCGTCAGCTCCCTGCTCGAATGCCTTAACGATAAACAGCGGGTCCATACGTCCGGTGCAGAGAAACCGAACCACGCGAACGTTTGAGGCATAGGCTCGCCGGGCAGTCCCGGCCATATCGGCGCCCGCGTATGTACACCAGTTACAAACCATGGCGACAATGCGCGGTTGCCATTCCTTTATCTCTGTGGGAGGTTTTAGCGTTTCCCTGCTCTCCAGAGTTTGCACCATCTCTAACCTCTTCCTACTCCGGGTCGGATCAAGCTCGAGTCTCGAACTCAGGGGGCGCCGCAGTGATCGTTCCTAGCTGAGCAAACACCTGCTCGTCACTGAAGCCGAACACGTCTATGCCGCGGCTCCGACAGGCTGCCGTGCACGCCCCGCATCCTTCGCACATTGCTTCGTTGACGCGGGCGACTAGTTTTAGAAGATTGCCCTGACGGTCGCGGATCTCCCGGCGCTCAATGGCCCGGTAAGGGCACACACGCTCGCAATCGAAACAACCGACGCAGTTCGCCTCGTTGACCTGAGCCACCGTTGGCTCTCTATGCAGAATTGGTTGGGAAAGCATCTCCAGTGTCTTGCTGGCTGCGGCGGAAGCATGCGCCACTGTATCCGGGATATCTTTAGGCGATTGAGCCGAACCTGCCAGGAAAACTCCCGCAGTCAACGTTTCCACCGGGCGTAGTTTGGGATGGACCTCCTGCAAAAAGCCGTAAGAGTCGGTGGGAACTCGCAGCTTTCGCGGCAGGTCATTATCGGCGGGTGGAAACATGGCTGTTGCCAAAACCACCAGATCCGCCTTTATGTGAACGGGCTGACCCGAAAGCGTATCAGCGCCATAAACCACGAGCTTCCCATCCTCTGGTATAACCCGGCTGACCCGACCCCGGAGATATAGCACCCGCTCCTCTTCCATGACCCGGTTCACAAATTCTTCATACCCCTTTCCGGCAGCCCGGATATCCATGTAGAAGACATAGGCCTTTCCGTCGGGGACTTTGTGCTTATAGAGCAGGGCGTGCTTGGCCGTGTACATGCAGCAAATTCGGGAACAGTAGGCGACGCCTCGCTGCGGGTCGCGAGAGCCAACGCACTGAATGAACACCACTTCCTTCGGGACCTTGCCGTTGGAGGGACGACGCACCTCGCCGCCAGTCGGTCCTGAGGCTGAGAGGAGCCTCTCGAACTCAAGACCATCCATAATATCGGGATGTTTGCCGTAACCGTACTCCTTGGCTTCCTCTGCGGCCATCAGTTCATAGCCACTGGCCAAAACGATGGCCCCGACATCCCGCTCAATGATCTGTGGACTCATATCGTAGTCGATGGCTTTGGGTCCGCAGGCGTCGTAGCAACGCTCGCAGCCGAGAACGCGATAGGCGCCGCTTTTGGACTCGAGGTTCGAATTGATGCAGTGCTCGGCATCCAGCGTGTAGATCGCCGGAACGGCCTGAGGGAATGGAATATAAATAGCCTTCCTCCAGGCGAGGTTCATGTTAAATTCATTGGGCAGTGTAACCGGGCAGACCGCGACACAATCATCACATCCGGTGCACAAATCCTCCCGAACATAGCGTGGCTTCTTCTTAATCCGCACTTTGAAATTACCAACATAGCCGCTTACCGACTCCACCTCGGAATAGGTGAGGAGCTCGATTTTTGGATGGCGCAAGGCTTCGACC
The DNA here is from genome assembly GCA_016210115.1 of Deltaproteobacteria bacterium. Classification (GTDB taxonomy): domain Bacteria; phylum Desulfobacterota; class Binatia; order UBA9968; family UBA9968; genus JACQUW01. The sequence goes on from JACQUW010000124.1 coordinate 16,040, forward strand.
ATCAAAGGCGTGAGGATACACTGCGAGCAGTCCAGAGTGGGAAAGGTCTCCGACAGGCGCGCCATATTGCCCCCGATAGAGGGTTGTTTCTCTACCAGAGTGACAGGGTAGCCAGCCTTCGCAATGTCCAATGCAGCACGGATGCCTGCTACTCCACCCCCGATGACCAGAGCGCCCCTGGTGACCGGGAGCTCGATCGGATGAAGCGGCTGATTGCGCTTGACCTTTTCCACCATGGCGGCAACGATGCCGCAGGCTTTTTGTGTGGCCGGAGCGCCTTTTGCGTGCACCCAGGAACACTGCTCCCGGATGTTAGCGATTTCGCAGAGGAAGGGATTCAATTCTGCTTGGGCGGAGGCGCCGCGAAAGGTGGGCTCATGCAGGTGAGGCGAGCAGGCTGCCACGACGACTCCCGTAAGGTCTTGCCCCTGAATCGCGTCCTGCACCTTCTTCTGTCCGGGGGCCGAACAGAAATACGCGTAATGATCGGAGACGACAACGCCGGGCAGAGTCCGAGCGTATTCCACCACCTTCTCAACGTCCACGGTCCGGGCGATGTTCTCTCCACAATGGCAGACAAATACTCCGATACGTGCCATTCTTACCTCTTGCCGTTTTATCTCCCCAGAGATACCAAATCAGCACGGCAGGGCGCTTTTCCTTCCTGCGTGCGGATGATCGCCTCCAAAATAAGCTCCGGATCGTGGATATCTCCTCCCGCATGGGGCACGAGGGAAATCCCGCAGCGATCCACTGCACACCTCTCCACCTCGCGGACCATTTGTCCCAGATTAAGCTCCGGCACCACAAAACCGCGGACTCGAGCAGAGATCTGGCGAACCCTCTCTTCAGGAAAGGGCCACGCGGTCTTGAGACGGAAAAAGCCGACTTTTATGCCTTTTGCGTGGGCCAAGGAGATCGCCTGCATTGCAATCCGGGCAGAGATTCCATACGAAAGTACCACCACGTCGGCGCCGTCAATCCCTCGCTCTTCGTAGTCATAGATATCAAATCGATGCTTTCGGATCTTTTCCGTAAGCCGCAGGATCAGTTTCTGCTGAGCGGGAGCCGCCGTGTCCGGGTATCCTCGCTCATCATGCGTCAGGCTCTCACAAAAAAGATGATACCCCTCTCCTGCGGAAGGCATGGGGGGAATGAGATCGTCATCCGGCTCGAAAGTTTTGAATTCTGCGGGAGGTTTTTGTGGACGCTTGCGGTGCCAGATCTCGATCTGGTCGGCCTGCGGGATCACTACCTTCTCTGTCAGATGACCCACTTCCGCATCAGCCATCAGAAGGACCGGCACCCGGTAGCGCTCCGAATAGTTGAAAGCTCTAAGCGTGAGGTCAAAGCATTCCTGCGCCGACCATGGCACAAACGCAATGATTTCATAATGGCCGTGAGATCCCCAGCGGGCTTGCATCATGTCGCTTTGGCTTACCAGTGTGGGCAGACCAGTGGATGGCCCGCCTCTTTGCACGTTGCAGACAACCAATGGTGTTTCCGTGATGATTCCGAGTCCCAGATTCTCCATCATGAGAGAGAAGCCCGGCCCCGACGTCGCGGTCATTGCTTTTCGGCCAGCCCAGGAAGCGCCGACGATAGCCGCCATCGAGCCAAGTTCGTCTTCCATCTGCATGTAAATTCCGCCAGCCTGAGGAAGCCGCTCCGCCATTCTCTCTGCTGTTTCCGTTGAAGGAGTGATAGGATAACCGGCGAAGAACCTGCACCCCGCCGCGATAGCGCCTTCAGCGATAGCACTGTCGCCAAGCAAGAAGTGCGTACCTGTCAAAACGGAAAAATTTTCCATGAACTTTTTCCTTTAACTAGATAGAGCAGTCTGAGGGACTTTGGAGGACAACTCGGCTGATGTGGCAAAGATCGCAAATTCAGGGCAGATCGAATAGCAGGCGTGACACTTGATGCAGTTGTCACTACTTACGATGGGGTAATGGTAGCCTTTGGCGTTGAATTCAGAAGAGAGAGATAAAACCCTTGTCGGACAGTAGTCGATACACAGCTGGCATCCTTTGCAGCGTTCAGCCTGTACGTGAACAATGCCCCGGACGCGTGCTGGTTCTGGTAAAATCGGGCCCCGCTTCCTCATCCTATCTATCACCCCAGGTGTAGTCAGGCGAGCAACATCTATGCCACGGAAGCAGTTTCTTGCTCTGCGCGTTGCTTTCCGAATGTTTTTGGTAAATTGCATAACCTTAGGCGGAAACGAGAAGGAAGACCATAGGTCCCTTCGGTTTGTAAAATCTGGAAAATCAACTCATTTTTTCGCAGCTGTGCGAACGAATGACCGCTTGAAATTTTCAGGTTACCTGCGTGACTCTTCGAGACGCCGGCTTCGGAGAGGAAGATTGCAGTCCCCGAATGAGCATGGTAAATCTTTCTTAGTTTGCTGATTTAAGGAGCAGACTTTATGGGCCGCAGGGAAGTGGAATTTGATCATGAGCTGGTTACTGAAACCGAAAAAAAGCTCAAGCGACCTCCCCTTTATAAGGTATTGCTGCACAACGACGATTACACGACCAAAGAATTCGTCGTGCAGGTCCTTCAGTACGTCTTCCACAAAGAGGCGACTGAAGCGGTTCAGATCATGCTCCATGTCCACAAGAAAGGGATAGGCGTCGCAGGCGTTTACACCTACGAAATAGCTGAAACCAAAGTGGCCGTGGTGGAAGACCTGGCCCGGCAGCATGAATATCCTCTAAAATGCACTATGGAAGAGGCGTAAGATGTTTACAAAGGAACTCGAAACGACTCTTAATGCGGCGGTCACCGAGGCAAAGCGCAGACGTCATGAATTTGTCTGCATCGAACATATACTTTTCGCTCTGCTCCGGGACAAAGACGGAAGCGCAGCTTTAGTGAACTGTGGCGGAGACCTCACCGTTTTGAGAAAACGGTTGGAAGAATTCTTACAAACGCAGATCGAAACCCTTCCGGAAGGATCGAAGCGGGAGCCGCAAAGGACTCTAGGCTTTCACCGAGTGCTGCAGAGAGCCATTGTCCACGCGCAGTCGGCCGAAAAGAAAGAGATCGACGGCGGAAATCTACTGGCGGCTCTTTTCCGCGAGCCTGATTCTTACGCTGTCTATCTGCTTGAGGAACAGGGAATCACTCGTTTTGACGTTATCAATTACATCTCTCACGGGATTTCAAAGATCTCGAGCGGTGGGGAATGGCGCGTGAACCAGGAGGAGGAACGCGGCGAGGAAGAGAGGCAGAGATCCGGACTGAAGCCTCTCGAGGCTTTTACCGTCAATTTGGTGCAAAGGGCTCGGGAGGGGCATATCGACCCATTGATCGGAAGAGAGGATGAGATCGAGCGTACCATTCACGTTCTGTGCCGGCGTCGCAAAAACAATCCTATTTTCGTTGGAGACCCCGGTGTGGGAAAAACCGCCATCGCTGAGGGACTGGCTTTGCAGATCCATCAGGGTAACGTCCCTGACATTCTGAAAGGGGCCGTCATCTATGCGTTGGATATGGGAGCGCTCCTGGCCGGGACGAAATTTCGCGGCGATTTTGAGGCCCGGCTCAAAGGGGTCCTGACCAGCCTCAGAAAACAAGCGAAGGCGATTCTTTTCATTGATGAGATCCACACCGTTGTTGGCGCGGGGGCGACCAGTGGAGGCTCAATGGATGCCTCCAATATCTTGAAGCCGGCTCTTGCCTCCGGCGAACTCCGGTGCATCGGCTCCACGACATACCATGACTACAAGAGCTACTTCGAAAGGGACCGGGCTCTCGCGCGTCGCTTCCAGAAAATTGAGATTTCCGAGCCGACCGTTGAGGATAGCTATAAGATATTGCTCGGACTGAGATCCCACTATGAGAAACATCACGGCGTCCATTACACCGCCGCCGCGTTGCGGTCGGCGGTGGAGCTTTCCGCCAAACATATCAATGATCGGCGCCTGCCCGACAAAGCGATCGATGTGATCGATGAGGTCGGGGCGGCTACCAAGCTTCTTCCGCCCGCGAAGCGCAAGGCCAATATCGGCCCGAAAGATATAGAAAAAATCGTCGCGAAAATCGCCAAGATTCCGCCGCGGAGCGTATCGGCTTCAGACAAGGTGCAGCTGCAAAACCTGGACGCCGATTTAAAGGGGACCGTATTCGGCCAGGACGCCGCCATCGAGATGCTCGCCAGCACCATCAAGCTTTCCCGTTCCGGTTTGGGCCAGCCGGAAAAACCTATCGGCTGCTTTCTCTTTTCCGGCCCTACGGGAGTAGGAAAGACGGAGGTGGCAAAGCAGCTCGCGCGCATTCTGGGAGTAGAGTTTATCCGCTTTGACATGAGCGAGTACATGGAGAAGCACACGGTGTCGCGCCTGATCGGGGCTCCGCCGGGATACGTGGGATTCGACCAGGGCGGGCTTTTGACTGACGCGATCAACAGGAATCCATACGCTGTCCTTCTACTGGATGAGATCGAAAAAGCCCATCCTGATCTCTTTAGTATTTTGCTTCAAGTGATGGACCACGCCACGCTCACGGACAACAACGGGAAAAAGGCCGATTTTCGCAACATCGTTCTGATCATGACCACCAACGCTGGAGCGAGAGAAATGAGCGGATCGCCTTTGGGATTCGGCCAGCGCTCCAACGCGGGTAAAGGCAAAGAGGCGATCGAGAAGATGTTCAGTCCGGAATTCCGAAACCGTCTCGATGCGATGATCTTTTTCAATTCGTTGAGCCCCGAAGTCATCGCACGCGTTGTGGACAAATTCATCCTGGAGCTGGAAAAGCAGCTTAATGAAAAAAAGGTCTTTCTAAGCCTTACACCCAATGCGCGCCGTTGGCTTGCGCAAAGAGGTTATGATCCAGTCTTCGGCGCGCGACCGATGGCTCGCTTGATTCAGACGGAGATCAAACGGGTGCTTGCCGACGAGATTTTATTCGGCAGGTTACAAAATGGCGGGAAGGTTGAGATCGACGAAGGTGAGGACAAGCTCACCTTTAGCTATCCTCATCCAGAGGGTGCGGTCGTACAGGACGCTGCTTTGACAACGGAATAGATCATCGACACGTCTCCTCCGGCTGACGCCGTCTCGAAACGCGTCCTGGTGGCGTACGAACGGCGTTTGCTGAGAACCTTTTGAATCACTGTCGGCTCGCCCTGGCCCTCTTGCTTTACTAAGGTGTTCATGAGTGAGTTTACGTTCTTCAGGGCCGCCCAGAAGCGGGCATTGAAAGCGGCGGGGTTCGTCCGTAGTTACGCGTATCGTTCGTCTAACAGGAATCTCCCATTACTGGACTGAGATGACGATGCGCAAGCCGAAAGAAAATAGAGTAACGAGTCATCTGGCAGAACTTGTTCGAGCGGCCGATGCCGCCGTCCTGGGGCGGTTGGTTGAGCGCTTGGCGGGTAAGCGGCCGGATATCCAGCGTGAGTGCCTCGAGTTTCTCCAGAAACAAGTGGCGTCGACAGTTCAGACAGAGGCGGACACAGAAGCCGCCGCCCTGTTTGCGCTTTGGCAGGAACTCGAGCCGGACCTGGCCGAATTGGATGAGTACGGTGGTGGGGATCACGACACGGAGGATCTCGTGGGAGAACTGCTCTATGAGCTTTGCACGAAGCTGGAGCGGTCTCGTATCGCGAGGGAAGATAGGCGGTCGCTGCTGCAGGAGGTATTGCCTTACATCCGGAGCGGCAATGCCGGCATGGATGATCCCCTTTATGACGTGGCTTACGCCACCTACGCTCACAAGGCGAAGGTTGCACAAAAGATCCGGCGCATGTGGGTCGATGTCATCAAGAGACCGGACAAATGGGAGACATGGGCGAACAGGTCAAAACGCTGAATTTGAGACGCCCGGCGTTCCAGGACGAGTTCGCTAAGGTTGTGCCTGACTGGAACAGGTTGTAGGCCCCTCGCCGTCGCCATCGTCTTTTGAAATTCAGCCACCGTCGTATGCTGACCAATGGCTGGGCAGGGAGTCTAAGGTTCCTTCGTCCCCATCGTTTTCCGTGGTAGAATCGAAGCTATTGGTAGGAGAACCAGCCATGCTCACAAAAACGGTCGACGTGCAAGAAGCGCAGAGGAATTTGCAAGAACTCTTGTCCCTCGTCAGTAAAGGCACTGAAATTGTTCTGACGGAAGGCACCAAACCCCTGGCCCGTTTAGTGCCAATTAGTCTGCCTTCGACACCACGAGTGGCAGGACTACGCACCGGAGCTATTTGGACCAGCGAGGATTTTGACGAGCCGTTACCAGAGGACTTCTGGACAGGCACGGCATGAAGTTACTGCTGGACATCCATGCCTTCATCTGGTGCGATAGTGAACCAGCCAAGCTCTCCCCGCTGGCTCTTGCCTCGTGTCAAGATCGCAGTAACACCTTGTCGCTTAGTGTCGCGAGCGTTTGGGAAAAACAGATCAAGCTCCAACTGAGCAAATTAAAACTCAATCTGCCCTTGGCAGAACTGATAGAGAGCCAGCAGCAAATCAATAATGTGGAAGTTTTACCGGTGGCGCTGGCGCACGTTTTGGCGTTGCAGAACCTTCCTCCGCATCACAAGGACCCCTTCGACCGTCTGTTGATCGCCCAGGTGAATGTTGAAGATGCAACCCTGGTCAGCGGCGACCCTGTTTTTGCGAAGTATGCTGTCAAAATGTTTTGGTGAGTTGTTGGAGACCGCCGTGTGGCTCACCTTGCTTGCAGCCGATCAGCTTGTTTACGGACCAAGGTGAGAGTGGAGGTGAACAGGAAGATAGCTGGCAGGGCGCGGAGGATCGAAAAAGAATTGCAAAAGAGCCAAGAGCGGGCGACCCCGTTTCACTTTTAATCAGGGTGACGCCTTGAAGGTTGTTGCCTGATGGCCTGACACATTTATTTACTCTTCCGCCGGGCGGGACCTGAAGAAACGCGGGTTGACGGAAAAAGGTTGTTCGCGTCCGGTTCGTGTTCCTATTTCCCCTTTCTTCTGTGTCATGAGGAAATCAAAGGGCGCAAGTCCAGCATGACTGCGGCCTTTTCGCCGGGAGTCAGGCGCCCTAGATCAGTCACATCTTCAATAACCTCCTTCGCCTCGTCGTTGCGCTCGTCTGGCGATAGCTCGCCGAGCTCTCGCCGTTTCGAGCCGATCAAGATCTGGAACCACTGGTCGCGTTGCATGACGGCGTGGAAGATGCGCTCTTCGTAGGTACCCTTGAGCAGAAAGAACCGCACGTCGATGAACTTTTCGTCAGCCCGTCCCCACCCAACGCGATCAACCCGCCCTTCGCGCTGCTCCATCCTTGCCGGGTTCCACTCGAGATCATAGTGGACGACGTAGCGGCACTGTTCTTGGAGATCGATCCCTTCTTCACCCACGCGACTCACGAGGAGAACGAAGGGGTTGTACGGCTGGTTGAAATTACGCCGGTGGGCTTCACGCTCGCGCACGTTGCCGCCATCATAGCGACCCACAATATCGACTGACCTGGAGGACTCCAATAGCACGAGCGCTTCCCGCTCGGCCAGATCGAGCAGAGTTGCCTCCTCAAGCGTTTGACTGGGTTTGTCGTCGAGGTAGTTGTCGATGATCTTCCGCAATGACATCTCTACTGGTTCTACAAGAACTCGTTCAACATAGTCGCTGATTTGACGATCGGATGTTAGGGCTTCCCGCTGGAGCCCGTGCAAGAGAAAGAGTGTTTGCTGGGAGCGCCGGAGCAGAGGTTCCTTGTACACATCGAGAAGCCACCGTCCCTTGAACGGGTGCAGATCGTCGTGACGGAATTCCCGGGGTACGCGAGAGTGTTCTCCGCGCCAATTCCTAAGCCGTTGCTGCAGACGGTCAACGCACAGTCGTGTCTCGCTCCGGAATCGCGAGGCCAACTGCTTCCGCGAACCCAGTCTTAGATCTCGCAACCAATCGTCGACGCAGTCGTCAAATAAGCGACCCAACGCCTTGCTCAGCTGCTCGCGTAACTGCGGAGCTGTCCCTTCGATTAGTTTGTTGAAGACCAACACCTTCGAGACCCAGCTACGCGGTCTGCTTCGCAACTTCTCTAGTTCGGCGCTCGCGATACCGACGACAACATCGACACAGGCCTGAACTTTTGGGTGAAGTCGGAGCGAGCGCGGGTTGTTCCACTGCTTCAATAGGCTCGACAGTTGCCTGGCGCCGTCGAGGTCGCGTCGCAGCAGTGCGGACTTTTGAACCTGGGGATAAGAGGACAACCCCTGCCGCAGATCGTTGGGGATGAACGTCCGTTTTTGGGAGGGTTGCATTGTCTCTTGGATGAGTTCGCGAAGCTCCAGATAGAAGATGGCGTCGGCACCGTCGAAGGGTAGCAGTGAGGCGCTGCGGACCCGCTCGTGAAGATCATCCAGCTTGTCGAATTTCTCGGTATCGTACCGCCCGTCAGCCTTGTTCACGAGGAAGTAGCGGCGCTCGTTCTGAGATTTAGTGTTCCTGATAATGTAGCGGCGCAGAAGCTCTTGCAAGCCGACACCATTCTGACCGGATCCAAGGGCATCTTCGTCACGAAGATGCCGAAGCGCGTCGACCGTGGCGGCGCGAAGTGGATCGCTCGGGCTACGTTGCCGCAACGCAAAGAATTGATTGAGGCGCTGGACGTACAGCTCCAGCCCCTTCTCGATGGTCTCAAGGTTGGTTGGTTCAGCCCTGACGAGTGCCAGGAGGTTCATCATCTCATGTGGCGTCAGCTCGAACGGTGTAGCCGTTAACGCGAGGATGTGGACGAACCGTCCATCGGATATCCCTTGGTCATAGTTCCGCAGATCGCGATCAGGCGCAAAGATCTCCGCGGGGCGGTTCAACTTCGCGTAGTGATGGGCCTCATCGACAATGATCAGGTCCCACTTTGTGCGCCAGAGCTGCCCGAGGAGCAGCCGGGTCTGTCTCGACGCTTCGCTTAGAAGGTCGTGGTTCACGATGTACAGGCCAGGAGGGGCTTGGATGCGCCCTTCTTCGCGACGCCCCCGAAGGCCTTCTTTTCTTAGTTCGTCCGCGGACCAGCGTCTTTCGACGACATGCGGTCTTCGCAGAAGCCCCTGCACTGGGTGGTCGCACCAATGGCCGGCAGTCAGGTACTGCGGAAACCCGCGCCCGGGCTGCATTGAACTCACCTCCTCCTCCCACTTCCGAAGTAACGACGATTTGCACAGCACCAGCACATGATCGAACGGCTCACCGAGCGTCACCGAATGGTCACAGAGTAGCGCCATTACGGCGAGAGCCTCGTAGGTTTTTCCGAAGCCGACTTCGTCGGCGAGCACCATTCCCCAATGGCCATCTATAAGCATCCCGCGTAACGCCGCCGCAACCGCCCCCTCCTGATCCTTGTGTCCCTCGCCTAAAGGCAGCTTGGAGACGAGGTCCGAAACATACGCCGCGTTCACCTTCATGCGCCCGCCTCCAGTGCTCGAAGCCTCAGATGCAGCGCCGCAGCCCGGCGATGACTTTCACGAGCGTAGCTGCCGACACGCTCGTCATCGTGCGCGTGGAGCCTCTTACCTGCAGCTTCGATGGCCGTCATCAATTCAACCTCGGCCGCGATCTTCGGTAACCGGGATATGAGAGCGGGTTGGTCTTCACCGCGCTCAACGGCGCCGCTTATTTCTCGAACCAGGCGGTCCAGGAGGAACAATCTGCACTCCTCGCTCGGTACGTTTGCCTCCGGCGCAATGGCTTCCATGCACCAGCGCGCCAGGTCGCGTAGCGTGCGACGAAGGGTGAACTCAGATCGTGGCGTTCTTTCCAAACGGATGCGTAGGCCCCGGAAGCCCGTGTGGAGGTTTCGGTAGAAACGATCGAGATCAGCCTGATGCGTAAGAACGTTGGTCGGCTCAGGAGCACCGTCGCGGTGGCGCGACCGCAGTTCTTCAAGCCACTTCTGCTGGTCGCGGTAAGTCAATGGGGCCACAGATCCGGCCTGGGCTATTCGTTGGTCGAGCCCAAGCAGCACGGGTTCTACCATGGCCAACCCGCAGAACAGTTCGGGGCGATCGACGTTAAGCGGTGCCTCTGCATACGCGAGCACGTTTTCGTCGCTATCGAGCGCTTCGACTCGCACGCGGCATGCCTTTACTGTCGGGATCCCCGTGGCCAGATCGGTCGCGAGCAGTTCCGCCGCAGGCACCCGCGCAGTCACTGCTGCGTTAAGCGGGCCTCCGGAAACAACCGACCACCTCCCACCAATTTCTGCGAGCACACGGATTTGCACCGTGTTCGGTGGAACATTCTCTAAGGAGAGTTCGAGGAGCTTTGCATCCAAACACAATATCACGTCAGTTACAGTGAAGGCCTCGCGTGGACGCGACGGCGGAAAGGTACGGGACGCGACATTCAATCCTCCCCAGTCTGGCACCGGCGCGAACAGCCGATCGAGTCCCAAAGCGGCGACGATCGATCTCGCGCCACCACTTCGAAGAGGCAGATGCGTCAAGACCGCAAGCTCTGCGTTACCGTTGGGCGGCGTGCTTAGCCACGCAGCCGATGTGAAGTTGGGCGACCCGGATAAAGCGAGTAGGAAGGGTTTGCGACCGGTTGCAGCCTCACCTTCCAGCACGAGAAACTTTGCATGGAGCGGACGTGCGTCGTCCGTTGTATGAAGCCGGGATAGGATGGCTATTTTGCTTGCCCAACGCTCAAGTTTCTTCAAGGGCAGCTGCGTAACGCCATGGTCCTCCTGAAAGTAGATGGTCAAAGGTTTCTCGATTCCAGTAGGCTCGAACGTGAAATCAGCGAAGAGACGCTCAAACGCAGAGGTATCGTCCGACTGGCCTACTGGGTCCTCGAGCGGAAGCGCCGAGGACGCGTCTGGCTCGTAGAACGGGCTCATGATGATCGCACGTCGAAGGAAGCGGTGCGGAGCAAGTGCGAGCAATTGTTCCCAGAGCGGCTTGTCGTAGTTATGCAGGATGACGTGTGGTGACGGCGTCGCCTCAGCCGGCACGCGCCCCAGGACCTCCCGGAGCGCGACCCCGATGTCCTCGAGCGCAGTACGGGACGCCGCAGCGACCTCCCGCCGTAGCAGATCGGCGATGTATCGATGGAGCTGCCTGAACAAGAACTTCGGCCCGCCCTCCCGTCCGATCTCAAACGCCTGCCCTAGCTCTAAGTTCCGCTCGAAACCGCCACGTGTCGTGTTAGCGCTGCCAAGAAAGGCGAGCGCGCGATCCTCCGCGACGAGTAGTAATAGCTTCGGGTGGAACACACGGGTGCTGAACGCCGCATCCGCGCGACGATACCGAAGGCTTGACGCTTCGGCGATCAAGGCGTTGCGATCTCGAATGACGAGCGCAACAGCTACGGGTCGCTCAAAGAGGTCGGGAGCCATTACCTCTTCGAACCAGCGCCCGTCGAAAGAGTACGTCAACACCAGCGCCGCCCGTAGCGGCTGACCGGGGGCGAAAGCACCGAGAATATCGCGCAGAGCCAGACGGTCAGTTACCATTCCGAAGGTCCTCAGCACCGAGCCTTACATCGCGGCAGAGCGAGTAGAGCTGCGGGAACCGCATCGAATGGAAGCCCAACGCCATCTCTTGGAGGTCGTCTTTCACGACAGCCTCACCATCAAAGTAACACCACCGTTGACGCCCCTTGTTGACCGATACTTCTCCATGCCGTTCGACCATCGCCTGAAGGAGTTCGGGTAGCGCCTGCGCCAGGGAACGCTCAGGCTGCGAGCGCAAGACGGAATCAACCAGGATCAAAGGGGCACTTCCTGTGAGGTTCGGGGCGACGGCGCGGAACATCCGCTCACCCACTAGACGAGCGAGAAGGAGACCACCTACGGCTGCGCACTGCGCAGCACCCTCCACACGAAAAAGGTCCGGAACCAGGGTGCGAACTGTCGGAGCGCCGGCGGCAGCACCTGCGAGCGGAGCCGACCATAGCCGCCGGGTTCTCGCATCGGCATCGCGCATGATTCGATCACCGAGTTCGGACGTTCTTGTCCGTCCGTGAGAGCGCAAGTCTTCAACGAGCACCCTGAAAATTGCCGAGAGACCCAACCCTAGAAGTTCAAAGACGGCTGCGGTTTGGAAGTCCCGATTATCGTTCGTGGGCGCTTGGTCATAGAAATACAACAGGACACGGTCATTACTCAGCCCCTCAAGTTCGGGGGCTTCCTCCGCGGCAGCAGAGTCGTCCTCGGCGGTAGCCTCCGGTGCAATCTGTCCCCGTTTCTCATAACGCTCTGTAAGTAGGCCGCGCTGGAATAGGCGGCGCACCGTCAAGAATCGACGCTCGGCATCTACACTGTTGCCGAGAATGAATCCTTCCAGGAAGGCCCTGCGGTACTGTTCCAGCAAACGAAGCTCGGAGAAGCAGAGTTGGCCTCCCCACTCTCGAAGTACATCGCGATGGCGTGTCTCATCACCTAGGGCGAAATTGGTGAAGGCATCGGGAACCCGCCTCTTGAAGCCGCGAGCCAGCCGTTCCCCGAAATCAGACAGGCTGTACGGTAGCAGCCTATCTGCACCGAGGTCTGGTGCGTCGACCGCAAAGCCAAAGCTGGTCAGCGAGGTGGCGTAGAGCCTGAATGCCCCGGCGGAGTTCTGGTTCTTGAGGATTCGTGTCGGCACCCGGTATCGGTTAGCTTCGTGTCCCTGAAGCAATTGTGTTTTACTGCGCTGGCCGAGGAGCGCGCAGGAGTTATCATTGATATCATGCTGGATGAACTCGCATAGCACTAAGCCCCGCTCTAGGCGATTCAGCCGCTCACGGCGCGTCGGGCCGCTTGAGAAAGAAGGCCCGTTCAGGAGTTGAATCGCCCAGGCCAGGAAGCCATAATAGCCGGCACGTGTTGTGAAGACCGTGAGCCCGGGCAGGAGCGCGTTGGCGAGACGCTCCGCGTAAGCCTGGAGCCCAAGCGGATCCCGGGAGGACGGCGGCAGCCGTTCCGGTTCCAACCATCGGGGCAGGAGTGCCTCGATGGTCGAGTCCACGGTCGATGCTTTGACCGAAACAAAGCTGCAATCGCGCCAGATCCGGACCCGTGTATCCGGTTTAGGCCACTCCTCCGGGTCATAGCGGAGGCCGTGCTTGCGAAGCGCGTTTCGGATTGTTCGGGCTGGCTTCGGGCGCAGCCTGCGCAACGGACGGTTGAAGAACATCTCGCAGAGGGTGGAGCGCTTCACCGAAAATACACGCCTACTGTTCTTGTCACGTTCGTCGAGGTAGGCAACAAATGGGCGCAGCTCAACTGTCCGAACGCTTTTGCGTCCACCCCAGAAGAAGTCCAGCTCGGCAAACTCGGAATCGACACGGCGGACTATCGCAAGATATCGACGCGCGGTCGTCACCTCCCACAAAACAACCTGGCCCTGTGCTAAGTCAATCTCTTTCATTTGACAGAGCCCCCATAGTCAAGAAGGGGAAAGACAAACGTCTCCTCCAGAGTCAAAGAGCGCCTTACGGAACATACGGGTTCACGGCGTTTGAAGAACTATCCGGGCCTGTTCCCGTGCTCTCTCGCTTGAGATCTTTCAAAGATTAGTCCGTTACAGGAAAAATTCTCCATCTTTGTAGAACACCTTTCCCTCACCAAGATGTGGCCCAGAAAATTGGTGCGGCGTGCCAACCGAAGAGAACGACCTGATCTATCCGCACTCTCTGCTCAAGGTATTCGATGGTGTGCCTGATTACTTCTACTGTAGTAGTTGGCGCCTTAATCTCTTTCATAGGATCTCCGGTTGGTTCAGGTGGGCCGACGCCATCGACCCGCCAACTTTCTCTGCTACGCACAAGACGGTCTCTCGAAAGGTTATATCGAGAATCTTGTCCGGTCTACCATTGTCGCAGAGTCTTAGGACGGCTAAACGCCATTTTGCAGAGACTGCCTTTGCCGCCCCCACCTAAGACCTAAGGCCTTCTTGAAGCGAGGTTGTCCGAGCAACGACCCCTTGTGGTCATGTTTCTCGCCCCCAGCCGTGAGGACTCGATACCGTCCCAATCCCATGCTCTCTATCGCGACCACGCTCGCGCCACGAATTCGCGTCTCGTTGAGGAATACAAAAAAAGCGGACAAGAACCCAGCAATTCGCTGTGAGGCGATCTTATTGTCCATGTAGACACCGCCATATGGCAGCCGAAGGCAGATCTTGTTTCGCCCATCATCAAAAGAATAATAGAATGCGTAGCTATTCACGCCGTGGCCCCAGAACCCGACCAGAAAATAGCCTGCGGGGCTTGTCTCGTCGAATGTCATGATGTCACCTTGCACCAACATCGGATGGCGGGCAGCTTCCGCTGAGCCAAATAACAGGGACTCAGAGCCGATCTTTTGCACCCGCACGGCAGGGATTACGAGGGTTGAAAAGGGAATATTAAAGGCGATTTCGAAAGCTTCCTGTAGTTTCTTTAGGTTCGTACAGGATTTGGCCATCTAAATCACTTCCGTCCTTCAGATTCAGTACTTGATCACAGATTTGTGGCCCAGTTGTCGCTTCTCATAGCCGTGCACTTAAATGAACTTGAAAAAAGTGCGGCCGCTCCATTCAACCCGAATCCAAGTTATCTGGCTACGAGAGCGAATAGATGATCACCGGCTTTTTATACCTCAAGCCGCTAAGCCCGCGAGCCATGCCGTAATATATCCTCCTGTAGTGGGACACAGTCGTCGCTAGGTGCGCATCAGCCGCAAAAATAGACCACACCGGATCATTGACATCACGCGGCAGCCAATCCTTTGCATAAGCCTTCTGAAGGAAGGAAAGCCACAACTTAAAGTCGGCTGTTCCCAGGCAGTTTATTTTTTGCGTGATATCGCCCCACAAAATTGGACACTGCCACTTGTAGAGAGGCGCAGCCAAAGATCGTGTCTTCGCGTAGCCCCGGAATGAACGATATCGCTCACGGTTGCCGCAAAAGAACTGTTTAAACCAGGGCTCATCCTCGCTAACGTAATGCAGCTTCAGTACGGCATAGAGAGTTGGGGCACCGAGCTTCCTTTTCAAGAAAGCCCGCACGGCCATATTCAATAAAATCTCTTCGTGCGCAGCTCCACGGATATAACATCCGATTCGCGGAAGGACATTCTTTCCTACGAGATCCAGTAGACGCCACAACGTCCAATACACAAAGCCATTTTGGCTCAGGGCGTGCCGGACTGTTCGGTTCAGATAACGGTCCACGGGACCATTCTCCTCCGTGTAGCCCTCGGAAAAGCCATAACAATCACGAAATCCGCCGTCGAGCCAGTCGTACCATGTCTTTCGCCTTAGGCCTGACACGAGTTCTCGAAACGTCTTGTCCAGGATCTTATCGAATTCAGACTGGTCAAAAACCGTATAGGTACAATCGAACCCCATATGATCCGGACTATACGAGAGTAAAGTGCGGCTTGTCCTCTCTCCTCACACCCGCCCCGTTGACCAGCTATGAATGTCAGGCAGGGTCACGGTCGCAAATGAGACAATCGGCATGGGTGAAAATCTTAACCGATTCGGTTGTCTATGACAAGCGGAAGAAGCTGCTATCAAGCTGCTATCAGGCAGAGGGCAACAGTCCTTACGTTGTCCGGCGTCAGGCGTCGGTCCTAGTGAAAGGACCATGCCGCGCGAATCCGCGGCAAACTCGGCTCCCGGGCTAGACCAATACTTGGTGAAGCTGGAAGAGGGGGGCTTTACCGGTAGGTCTCGCGGATGGCGGGCCAGGCGAAGGTAGTGTATAAAATGACTGTATGGAGCAGCTTGTCGTTACCGTCTTTCTCGTACTATGAAAGGACTTCAGGCGTTCGTCTGGCTAACCGCTGAGGCGCTGGGTTCGCCGAGTAAATATTTGACTAAATTCTCTGTGTTCTCCGTGTCTCAGTGGTAAAGGCCCGGTTTTCGTTTTTGGTTGCGGCTCCGCCGCGCTGTGTGGTGAATACGCCGAAAGATCCACTTTCGGAGGAATCCCAGTCAGGTAGCTGATGACGGCACTTCGATTCGGCCTGGGCGCTCCGGTATTTCCCGTCGACGATGTCATGATGGCGGCCGCATTTGCTGAGGAATCCGGCTTCGACGGTTTCTGGGTGGCCGAGTATTTGACTCGCCGTGGCGATCGCGGGCTCGCCTTGGAGCCGCTTACGATTCTTGCAGCTGTCGCCCGCCAGACACGCCGCGTCCATCTCGGCACCTACGTCGTCGGGCTTGAGCGCCGGCACCCCTCAATGCTCGCCTTTAGCGCCGCGAGCCTCGATCAGCTAAGCGGCGGGCGTTTCATCCTTGGGCTTGGCACGGGCGCGCTTGAGATGGACCGCGCCCTTGGTATTCCTCATGGTCAGGCAACTTCGCGCCTGGACGAGTACATCAAGATTCTCCGGCGATTGTGGCGTGAAGAGAAGCCGACCTATCAGGGCCGCTGCTACAGCCTGAACGGAGGCACCCTGTCGGTATTTCCTACGCAGAAATCGCTCCCGATCTGGGTAGCCGCGCAGGGGCCCAAGGGTATGGAGATTGCCGGGACCAACGCTGATGGGTGGATTTCAAACTGGCTTTACACACCCGAGGGATTTGGCCACGCCCTGGCTGTAGTGCGAAGTCACGCCGAAGCCGCCGGGCGCGATCCATCGACGATCGTGGGAGTTTTCGAGGCAGGCGTGTCCATAGCGGAGACGGAAGCTGAAGCCGAACAGTACGGAATTCCAGGTGTGAAAGCCAAGCTCCTAAAGATCGGCGGCGGATACAGTTATGGATACCGCCAGCTTAAGGCCATGGGCTATGAGGGACCGCCGCCGGAGAGGCCGGAGCAGATCGCCGATCAGGTAGTACGAGCCTGCTCCATGATCGGGACGCCAGCCCAAATCATCGAGCAGGTCGAAGCTTATGCGGCGCATGGTGTAGATTACTTCATCACGACTTTCATGAATCCCCGAGGTGAGGTTCTCTTCGCCAGCAAGGTCCTGCCTTATTTCCGCAGCCGCAGAGAGTAGGAGAAAAAAATGGCGCTAACGGTTGGGGAGCGTGATCGGAGAATTGAGAGTGTCCGAAGAAAAATGCGGGAACAGAGCCTGGCGGCCTTGATCATATCTGGGAGCACGAGCCGCAAGGGACACTTTCAGTATCTCACCAACTACAACATACCCATCGACTACTGCTACATGCTCCTTCCGCTCGATGGCGATCCCACGCTCTTTGTTTTCACCCCGAATCAGGCGCGCATCGCTCCAAAGAGATCCTGGGTGTCCGACGCTCGCCACAGCCCCGACTACGGGGCGAGCATCGCCGCGCGGCTGCGTGAGCTAGGGGCCGATGGGAAGAAGGTCGGCGTGGTTGGCATGGACGTGATGTCCGCCCGGACATACCAGACGATTATCGAGATCCTCCCTTGCGCTAACCTTGTTGACGCGGGCGAGATTGTCGCGGAAGCCCGCACGATCAAAAATGCCGAGGAGATCGACCTCATTCGCGAGTCGGCCGTCATGGCCGACGGGGCTTGTGCTGCCGGTCGCGGCGCGGCTCACGAAGGCGCGCGGGATTACGAGGTCTTCGCCGAGATGGACTATTTTCTCAAGCGACATGGGGTGATCGAGGCCTTCAACCTCGTCACGGCGGATACGCTCCCTGCGTTTCCCTACCTGCCGGTGAGCAATGTCTTGAAGGATGGCGACGCGGTCCTTATGGAAATCACGCCCCGTTACCAGGGCTACTACGCCCAGCTCACCGTTGGAGCCGTTGTCGGTCAGCCTAATCCTGAGCGACTAAAGATGGTCCAGGTTGCGCAAGATGCGCTGGAGAAGGGAATCGAAGTTTTGCGCCCCGGCACTCGGGCTTCCAATGTCGACGCCTCCATGCGCGCCGTCGTCGAGGGAGCCGGATACGCGATGCCCCAGCGCGCCGGGCACGGCGTCGGCCTGGAAGTCGACGAACCGCCCGCACTGATACCTTCGAATCAGACTCTGCTTCAGCCTGGGATGACGGTGGTCGTTCATCCGAGCGTAGTCATTCCCGGGAAGGGCGGGGTTTTCATGGGCGGGACGTTTCTCATCACCCCCGAAGGCCACGAGAAGTTATTCCGAGCAGA
Source organism: Deltaproteobacteria bacterium (assembly GCA_016210115.1). Lineage (GTDB taxonomy): Bacteria > Desulfobacterota > Binatia > UBA9968 > UBA9968 > JACQUW01. Next base: position 34,019 of record JACQUW010000124.1, read on the forward strand.
CCTCATTTAAGGATTCTCCTCGGAAACACCGGTGCATGCTTCGACGGCTCACACTTCGGGAAGCTCAAAGAAAACCTCCGCGATCATCCGGGAGCCAACACCGCGAATCTAGAAAAGATCCGGATTCAAACCACCCGGGCAACCAAGCTCCACGTTGGTTGGCCCTATGAGCCTCAAAGCATAACCACGGCGCAGATGAATCGTCATTCTGCGGGGAGCCCAGGGTCAGTCTATAACCTTATGTACTTTGACCCCCCGAACCCTTGTTGCGTCCCACCCCTATCGGCTAGAATCTTTGCTTGTCAGCAGAAGCGGCTCCAATTTGCGGCCTTGAGAGTCTTAGAATAGAGGAACGTGATTGGCGGAGAGGTTGTACATTATCCCGTACAGCAGGAACGCAAGGAAGCGGCACTATCACAAGACAAACCGGGGCCGGGTAACAAATTTTGTGATTCAACTGGAGGTGGAGGTCGGAGGTGAATGGAAAACAGTGGTTCGCTATGATTGCACTCACAGCTTTGTTCATCGAGATTGTTATAATCTTAGTGGCGAGCAGAGGAAAGAGAAGTTGGATTTAAGCTACGAAGAAGCGTTGACCTTTGCGGACGAGGATATAGACGAAAACTGGGAGCGCGATCAGAGGATATTTCTGCATGGAGGATATCCATGAATGTCTATGAAAGAAAAAACAGTGAGTTGATCAAAGAATTCAACCGCTACGTGAGGGAGCATCCAGAGTTTGCTGATGATATCACAAAGGAAGCTGTTGTAGTCATGCAGTTGGCCGGAGATGCAAAGTTCAATCAATGGAGCCGCAAACTAGCTAAAGGTCATGCCAGAGAAGACCAGCCCATTGTTTATGTGCACATCCACAAACTGAAGCCATTACGGTCTCGTATTGAAAAGCTGGAACTAAAGAGGGTGGCCTAAGAAAATATTACAACAATGTGTGATCGCAGCCTCTTCTCCATTCCTTCTCCTGGGAGAAAAAGAGGTCGAAGAGATCCAGAGGCAAGATTGCCGATAGATGCGTGGACATCCTGACTGGAAAGGGCGTTTTCATCTGCGCTGCAGTTTATGATTGACGCGCCCCTCAATTGCCACGTAGAGCAAGACTGTCACCAATGATCAAGAAGGTGACTCTCAACAAAAGCCTTGATAATCATTTAGCAGGCTTCTCCGAGAGGCACTAAGGTTGGCGATGAGCCAACCCCACAACTCAAAGGAGGAGACGAAGATGAAACTGTACG
>JACQUW010000121.1 GCA_016210115.1 Deltaproteobacteria bacterium
AGCAGGCTGCCGACTACGTCCGCGTGAACGGCGATCATCTTTGCTGTTGGGGTCGCTCAAAGCCCATCATAGGTTTTTACGACGATCAGGGGCCTCCGGGATATTTAATAGGCGAATCTGTTCCTTCCTTCGGTTTTGACTTCTACGCCTAAATCTCTAAAGTGCTCTCCGCAAATAGATCCTTGATTTCCGGTTTCCTGTCGATGAGCCCATCTTCAAAAGCGTATTCAATGATCGTCTGCAAAGTGCGGACATTATCTCTCACATTGTACGCCCAGGGGTCATCTCCCAAGATGGCTCTCTCTTCCTCCCAAAGCGCGCTTGCCCAGGCCAGGCCGGCCCGGGGCGGGATCCTTAAATAGTCGTCACTCTGTCTCTTGGCCTCCCGAAAGGCCTCCACAAGCTTTACTGCCGCCGACGGTTCTTTTTTCAAAACATCCTGTTTCAGAACTATGAGGTGCATAATAGGGAACATTCTCGTTTTCTTGTAGTACTGTGCCTCCTCCGTTTTGTAATCGGGAAAAAGCCGCTTGATGCCGGGGATGTTGCTTCGAAGAAGCTCGGGAACAACCAGAGCGTCGATCTTGCCCTCACTCAACAGCCCTTCCAGGGTTTTGCCGCTCGGCACAGTCTGGCATGAGAATTTAGCTCCCGAAGCGCCTTTCACCACATCGCCTCTCTCGGCGATCCATCTGACTTGATGAGAATCGATCCCGAAATCGTGACGCAGAAGACCTCGCAGCCACAAACCTAACATATTCGAAGGCCTTATGATGCCGACCTGTTTCGCTCTAAGATCCTCTAAAGAATAGATTTTCGCTCCCGTATGACAGTAGATAAAACGATGCAGAAACATGCGCCGGATGAAGACCGGGATGGCTCTGAAAGGCTTGCCTTGCAGGTGCGCCATTAAATAGTGAGAGACGCCGATTTCACAGGCGTCGAACTCATTGTGTCTCATCATCCTTTCGTGCCGCTCTTGTCCCATCTTCAGAATCTGAAGGTCAAGCCCATCAGCCTTAGCCGTGCCGGCCTCAAGCGGCCAGATGACATCATAAGAATCACACGCCAGGGTTAAGGAGAAATCCGCCATTCGCTGTGCCGCCGAACTACGATCAAAGTGTCAAAAATAGGGAACAGGTTAGCGTACCCACTCGGCGAATGAAAAAGGCCGGCCTGCAGAAGCCGGCAGAGAAAGGATACGCTGATGAGAGAAAAGCACATAGCAGGAGCCGAGTCAAAGGAGTTCTCACAAACGGTAGGTCATTGTCGCTTGAGATGATTTCCGGTACTGTATTTTTCCGGTTGGTTTTTGACAGCCATACAAGCTGCCAGGGAGGTTGTTTGCCTTCGTGAGGATTGAGAGAAGCTCAAACCGGGAGAGCCATGATGATTATTGACACTCACGTTCACGTTCTCAGTTATCCTTCGCTCCAGGACTTGAGCGAAAAGATAACAACAACCGAAGATCTCATCACTTTTAGGACAAGATATCCCCGTTTATACAAGGCTACCTTATCTGAATCTCCGGTGGATAATTCTCAATATCTGATATCGGACATGGACAAGCATGGTGTTAGCTGTGCTCTGGTTCAGGCCCGGCCCGGCAGCGTTACCAACGAACAAGTTGCCGATGTAGTCAAGAAGTATCCTGACAGGCTCGCCGGGCTTTTCCGTATCGGGCACGATCAGGAAGCTGCGGGATATCTGGATGATCCCAAACCGGTAAGAGAAACGGCGCCGGAGGAAATCAAGTTTTGTATTGAGAAGCTCCACATGAAGGGCATGGGAGAGGTGTTTGTCCGGGCTTTTACCACGGAGATACATCCAGAGAAAATTGCCAAGGATCTCGACCCTATAATGAATACCTTGGGCAAGTACAAAGTACCGGTTCAATTTCCCACTGCCTGGTCTCAATTTCCCGGCGGCCTGTACTACGGAAATCCCATATTTGTAGACGAAATCGCTCAGAGACATCCTGACGTGCCGATTATTCTAACTAAAATGGGGCGCGGCATCGGGTATTACTTTGACACGTCGATGGCTGTGGCGCTGCGGAATACGAATATATTTTTTGACACTGTCGGGACGATCGGCTCGCATCTTAGAATAGCGGTCGATAAGATAGGCGCCGAAAGGGTCATGTTCGGCACCGATTGGTCCGCGACGTGGAGATGGATCAGCAAGCCGGCAGACCTCTATACCATCCGACTGAAGACGTTGGATGATGCCGGACTTTCAGACCGTGAACGAGAACAAGTGCTGTGGAAGACGGCGGTGCAAGTATTCAAACTGGAGACTGAAGAACACTCTTTCGTGAAACGGATGGATTAAAGATGGAACCGATACATCGACGATGGGATTTGGAAACGGACATCCTGGTGGCTGGCTGTGGCTATGCCGGCGCGGCGGCTGCGATTTTTGCCCATGACGCAGGGGCTCGAGTTCTCTTACTGGAAAAGATGCCTAATCCGGGTGGGCTGTCAATTCTAGCAGGTGGCTTTGCAGTGATCTGCGAGGATCCCAAGGCAGCTTTTACCTATCTCAAACACAGTTGCGGGGAGAGGACCGGGGACGGCGTGCTTCGGGCTTTTGCAGAGGGGCTGATGTGGCTCCCCGATTTCTATCGAGATCTTGTGAAACTCAACGGAGCGGAAATAATCGAAAAACACCAGAAAGGAGCCACCTATCGGTTCCCGGGTTATGAGACTTTCGGGGAGATTTATATCAGCGCAATCCCAAACTTTAAGGGCTTTGCCTGGGGAAGAGGAATGCGCGGAGGCGCCCGCCTCTTCAAAGTTCTCTATGACAATTTAAACGCGCGCAATATCCATGTGAACTGCGAGAGCCCCGTGACCCGTCTTCTGACCGGCGACGCGGGGGAGGTGATTGGAGTGGAGGCTCGTCAGAATAACAAGTCGCTTTCTATTAAAGTGAAACGGGGCGTGATTCTGGCCACAGGGGGTTTTGAGTACGATGAAGATTTTAAGAACCAATTCGTCCAGGCGAAACCCCTTTACGCCCTTTACCGGGGAAATACCGCGGACGGGATCCGCATGGCTCAACAAGTGGGGGCGAAGCTTTGGCACATGTGGCATCTCCATGCGGGATACGGGTTTAAATACGATGAATTTCCTATTGCGTTTCGAACGATGATATCGGGGACCCGGAAACGTGATCAAATCATGCCCTGGATATTGCTCGATAAGCGAGGACGGAGGTTTATGAACGAATACCCGCCCGCGATTCAGGACACGGGCATCCGAGGCCTGGAGTATTTCGATGCTGATATTCAAGATTATCCTCGAATCCCCTGTTACCTGATCTTTGACCATACGGGACTAGGCCTTGGCCAAATGGGGTTTTGCCCCATAAACGATCCGGAGGTGTCATACGCTTGGAGCGAGGACAACAGCGCAGAGGTCGAACGGGGCTGGATCAAACGGGCTGAGACGATTTTTGAACTGAGCAAGATCTTGGGCCTGAATGCTGACGCGGTCCAGGAGAGTGTGAATCGTTGGAATGATATGTGTGCGAAGGGGCAGGATGCCGATTTTGGACGGCTCCCAGGAACCATGACTTCAATCAAGGAACCTCCATTCTATGGGATGCAGGCATGGCCCATTGTCACCAACACGCAAGGCGGGCCCGAGCATAATGCCCAGCAACAGGTTCTCAATGTAGATGGTAAGCCAATTCCCCGCCTTTATGCGCTTGGTGAGCTGGGAAGTCTCTTCGGACATTTGTACTTAGAGGCCGGGAATATTTCGGAGTGTTTTATTGGGGCTCGAATTGCCGCAGAGCACGCTTGGGCGCAGGGCCCATGGTAAGCCCCGGGCCTCCGATTAGATGTCCAGCGCTCGGAGGAGAGGATAAACTGCAGGATCTGGCTTCCGCTATTACCTGCTCAAACGTACTTGTCCAAATCGATCTCTTCTGCTCCTGGAACAGTAATCTCGTCCGGGTAACCGGGTTTTCTCGTCGCATCAAATCCTAATTTATCAACCATTGGGGTGTCTCCTTCTCCCCTGTAGGCCGACGGATCCAAAGGCGAGCCCTTTGCATAGGGGATCATGAAGAGATCGCGTTGGGCTCTCATCCGGGTGGCTACCGCATGTAACATTTGTTCGTCGCTGGTAATATCCACGTCGTCGTCCACGACGATGACATATTTCAGATACGGATCTGCCCCAAATGCGGCCATGGCAGCTATTTTCGGATCTCCCTCCACGATTTTTTTTACCGAGATATAGCAGATGAAGCGGCACCGTCCCGAGCGAGGCATGTGAACTTCTTTGACCGTCGGAACGGCAATGCTGACGGCTTTTAAGATAAAACTCGACCGTGTGAAGCCACCAGGAACTAAGTTGTCCGCATGCCCGGCAAAGCTATCTTGATAATAGGCGTCGCGCCTGTGGGTGATTGCCTGGATCTCCACCACCGGGTTCTTCTTCCGTTTGCTGTACGTGCCCGCAAATTCGCCAAACGGCGCTTCGTCTTCTCGAATATGGGGAGGAATAATCCCTTCGAGCACGAATTCCGCATTCGCCGGCACCTGCAAATCGATGGTCTCACAGCCAATGGTCTCCAGGGGCTCCTCCAGGATTCCGCCGGCCACCGCAAACTCATCCACGTCCAATCCCGTCAAACTGAGGCATCCCAAATAGAACCCGGGATGGTGGCCGATAACCACGGCAACCTCCGTAGGTTTGCCCGCCAGCTCATTTTTCTGCCGGATGTAGTGCCCATGAGAGGTCTCTGAGATCTGTACTCCGAGGCGATGACCGTCTTTCAGCATCAACCGGTAAATGCCGGCATTGCGGATCCCGGTGTCCGGATCCTTCATCACACACATCCCCAGCGTAATGTAGGGGCCGGCATCTTTTTCGTGATAAGTGAATACGGGGAGGGAAAACAGATCGACCTCTTTTCCTCTTATTCGGACCTCCTTTACGGGTCCATCCTGGACCAATACGGGCTCAACCGGGCTGGCTTCACGACGCCCATATTCTGCAATAACGGTACGAAGAGGCGCGCCCCGCAAACCCATGGCAGCATAGAGCCTCTCAGGGTCCGCATGCATATTGCTGACAACCGGGAAGCGAGAGCCCTTGACCCGGCGAAACAGGACGGCAGGATAGCGCCCCTGTTGCTCCAGTTTGCTCAGGATTCCTGCGGCTTCGAAACGAGGGGCGACTTCCCGCTCCACGCTGAACAAGGATTCCGGCATCTGTTGTTGCAGATAGGCCAAGAAGGTTCGGAGATCTTTTGCCATCGGCCGTGATCCTCAGTCTTACCGGTAAAGACTGTCGATAAACCCGCTTTGATCCAGCTCCTTCAAATATTTTGTATCGATGAACTGTTCCGGCGTGGCTCCTTTCACCTTTGGTTCTGTTTCTGCAATTTGATCCAGCACTCTCTGAATCCCCTCGAGGGTGGGATAGGGTTTTCTTTGAACTATCTGTTCAATGAAGACCCTGTAGGTTTCCTCGAGGGCCGGCCTTTCTTTGTTGTAATCCAGCTTCATGTATCGCGCCGTAATGCGCATGCTTTCTTCCTTGTGAGTTTTTGCATAGTGGATACCTGCCACAAGACCCTTCATAAAGTTCCTGATCGTCTCTGGCCGCTCCCGCAATAAGCTTGGACTCGCAGCGATCCCGGACCCCGCGTACTCGATCTTCTGTTCAATCATGTCAACCATAGGATAGAATCCCTGTTCCTTGGCCACTCTTGTCATCGGAGGCGCAACGATAGCCCCTTGAACGACGCCCGACTTGAGAGCCGCGAACCGGGCCGTTTGCCCGCCCCCTATTTGCATTAGAGTGACATCCGAAACGGGAACACCCAATTTTTTCAGCGCAAGCCTGGTCCCGAAGTCTGAAAGCGACCCGAACCGCGCGATAGCGAGCTTGGCCCCTTTCAGCTGCTCGGGCCGAGTGATGTTGGGATCTGTTATTAGGATATACGTGAGACTGTTGATCAACCCGGAAAGGATTTTGAGTCCAGAGCCCTTGAGAGCGCTCAGGACGACTGCGGTAGAGCCAACCATGCCCAGGTGGCTTTCACCCGCGACCATCGTTTGGACCGCCAGCGTCCCCGTGTCTAGATAGATCATCTCTGGCTCGAGGCCGTATTTTTGCAGCATGCCTGACTCTTTCACAATCCAGAATATCGACTGCTCCCCTGTTATCGCTGTATAAAAGATCCGGATTTTTTCAGCACCTTGAGACGCTTTCGGGTCAATACTGAGAAGCGCAGTTAGTGCAATCAGCGTCCCAACGATCGAGTGGCAAACATGAGGTTTTTTCCATCGCATGGATACTCCCCCTTCTTAGAATGAAAAGCTGCACAGGCGTAGACAGGTCAACCTTCCGGTCGGCTGATCCATGTTAACCGGTCTCGCCTATGCCAGCAAGGAGTCAAAGAATTGTCGGGATCAATATAGAGTCAGCGAGTAAGCTGATCACAGGGGCAGCTCGCCCGCTTTGCGGGATAACGATCAACATACCCCGCTCCCAACAGCCTTACCGTATCAGGGAATAAGGTTCTTTTCCTTCCCAGAGGATAGTAACGGCTGGCTTCAGAAATGCATTTTTTCAGTTCATCGCGACTTCCGAGTTAGACCTGACCGAAACTCTCATTCGATTTTTTCCTTTTCTGCTTGCTGGCGGATTTTTTCGAGATTCCGGATCGTTTCGAGGATCTTTTCCAAGTCTCCCTCGCTGAGAAATTCCGTGAGATAGCGGGAATGAACGCGCACCCGTTTGAGGAACTCCTCTTTGCTCATGGTTTTATCCCATCGTCGAGATTCGTTCGGGCCGGATCTTGTAGATCACGCGCACCTCGCCGGGCTTTCGGTAAGGATACTTATCTATTCCCAGATATTTCCGGCTCAACTGGTCAATGTGAGCATCGGCTCCCTCTTCGGTGATTTCCACTACCTCACCCCGAACCCCCAGGTAACGGTAAGGGTTTTCAGGATCCATCAAAGTAAGAGCCACTTTTTTGTTGTGCCGCATATTACTATCTTTTACGCGACCTTTGGCGGTGTTTATCCGAATGTGAGCTCCATCATAATCACACCATACCGGAGTGACGTGCGGGCTCCCGTCGGGCATCACCGTGGCAAGATTGGCGAAGGACTTTTTTACGAACAAGTCCTTCGAGCTCTCCGGAATATCAGCCATGGCAGTTTACCTCCATTTCGCTAGCTGGCTTGCTTGACCACGAAAGCCACCGTCCGCTCTCCGAGCCCGCGCAATGGGCCAGTGCTTATTCCC
>JACQUW010000122.1 GCA_016210115.1 Deltaproteobacteria bacterium
AACATGTAATCGGCGGTGTCCATGTCGTAATCGGCCTGTCTCAGCCATTCCTCGTGCGTCTGGGCCATCGCTGGTATCGTCTTCTACGGTTGGAGAAGTATCACTTTCAAAGCAGCCTTTCGACCGCGCCATTAATCCCTACGGGCTTTCTCCGTTCGATTCATGCTCCTTGCTTCCTTCTTCTTGCTCCGAGGTTCCCAGTGCCTTCTCTATGCTTCTTGCTCGATGCTCCTCACTCGGGGCTCCTGGGGTTGACGCGCTCGGGTCTTAGATTCCGACAAGGCATCATTGCCACCGCCTCCACTCCCGCCAGTTCGACCCTCCCGCGACCTGTCTGCGTGCAACGCACAGGCAGGCCGGAGCGCTCCCTCCCGCCGCAACTGCTCGAAGCGCTGGACGACGTCGGCCATGCCTTCTATGGCTTCCATCTTTTCACGGAGGCTCAAGGCGCGGAACCGGCGAAGCTGTGCAATGCGGTGAGCTTCCCATCCATCCTGTTGGTCTTCGGCCTTTCTAGGAATCTCCATCTGGCTTCTCCCTTAGTTGTTTGAGCGTCCGCACGTCCTCCTGATCGCGCTCGCGACCGGTGGCGGTCTTCATCCGAATGAGCGTCTCCAGGCTGAACAAACCGAGCCTCGAGACCCGGAGCAAGCTCTCCCACCAGCGCGCGCTCGAATTCCTCCTCGAAATCGAACGGTTCCGTAGCGAAGATGTCGATGGGCGTGTCCGGATGCTGGGGGTTGTGCAGTCCAAAGACCACCCTGTTCTTCTCTCGAATCCACGCCTCCCGGATGGCCGGGTCGGCGAACTGTTCCACGGGGACCGGCGCGACCGGACGGTATCCTAGCGAACCCAGCGCCTCCAGCGCTCGAAGCACGTTGGCCGTCTCCAGTTGGACAACCAAGTCCACATCAATAGTCAGTCGGCCGTAACCGTGCGCCGCGACCGCCAGACCCCCCGCAATGAGGTAGCGAGCGTCGTGGCGCTTGAGCGCGCCAAGAATGACTTCGAGGCTGGCAAGCTTCACCGCATCCGCTCCTTCTGTCCAACTGCGGGCGCGGTTACGCCGCCACCCCGATCAGTCGCTGGAAGCTCATTATCGTCCCAGATTCCTCGAACAAAGCGGAGTGCGCCCTTAGCCTCCCGATCCACCCGTCGGTGATGAAATTGCCCTTCTACCGTATCGGCGCTATCCGCCCACTCCCCCTGCACCCACTCCAGATACGCCAGCCGCGGGCAATACGCGAACTCATTCAACATCCGGGCGGGCAGAGGACCGGGGAGCGATGAAATCCCCGAGAACAGACCACCACCAAGGTGACGGTTCCTTCCCAGGAGAATGGGACCCTTCACAGCCACTTCAAAAGTCAGACAAGCATTTCCGATCAATCCGATACCAGGTATTCCGCGCGCCTCACCAGCCGTTACCCTCGGCTCAGGGAGGCCACGACGGCGGCACTCGGCACGCAAGTCGATGGATAGTGCCTCGGCGGCACCCACGTGTTTTGTGTGACGGGTGACTACGTACCGTGTCACGCTTTCCCACACCCGCGACGCTGCGAAAAGCGGATCGGTATCGGCGTCAACCGAAATCGCGCGCAGAATCAAGCGCCCCGACGAACCGGCGCGGAGGTCGTCAAAGTCAGTCAACGCCTCGTCCAAAGCTCGCAAGTAGCCGAGCTCTTCGCTGCTGGGCTCTCTCCGGTTGAGGACATGCGGCGAAATTACAAGGAGCCGGGCCGACTTTGGCTCGAACGCGAATGTCAGATGCGGCTGCCGCTCGGACTGAGCGGGAGATCCGTCTTGCGCGTGGCCCGTGAAGAAGGTAGGCAATACCGCGTCTCCGAGCATGTTCTGCACTCTCGCCATCACCGCGCGCCGGAGAGCACGTGCAACCTCGGTGGGTTCAGGATTCACTAAGCCAGCCCGGATTAGGAACACGTGAATTCCAGCTATTTTCGGGATCGCTATTGTTAGTGTAAAACCAAGGCACCGAGGATGGCCGCTCACGAGGCTAGCCGACAGGCAGCTTCCTCCTACTGGAGTGCCCGGCTGTACCGCAGGAGTAAGGTTGGACCAGGATGCGGTAACCATCTTGTCTTCAAACTCTGCGCTCATGTTTCCACTTCCTTTTTCGCGCGCTCAGCGACAGGCGAGAACTGGCCGGCGCCGAAATGCGCGTCGGCGCCGATAGCTACGGGGAGCGTGATAGGCTCGTCAAAAGTCAGCTCAAGCCAAAAACCCAAGCGCTTGGTGAGCCTCCATGGTCGGCCGTTGAGACGCCGATCATCACGGGCATATTCATGCGCTAGAAGTGAAATTAGACTGCCGAGCCCTCTTGGCCCAGGCAGGCTCTCCAAGCGCGCGGGGCGGCGGCCACAAAGACGCTCGATGCACTCGGCAGTCTGTTGCTCTACGCTTAGTCCGTTGCCTCGCCGGTGACGGAGCGGCAGCAGGAACGGCGTTGTGCTCCGCCATCGTCGCGCTGACACGCCGGAAGCAATGTTTGCGCTGACAGCTTCAGGGAGCACTGTGATTGGATAACTACGCCCACTGGTATGTATCCGACCAACACTTAGAAGCGCATCTAGTTCAGCTCGTGTCAGCTTCCCTGCCGGTACGCGAACTACGATCTCGTCGATGTTCATGCCCCGTGCTGCCAGGCGTGGCAGATAATACGCGTGCGAGTGGCCCCGGACGACGCCCCCGTCGGCCTCATGGCCGGTAAGCGTTCGCGAGTTCTGTCCTGGAGCCGTTCGCCGGTGCGCCCCGACGACCGCCTCACGAAATGCCCGCGCCACCGCGACGAGCTGTTGGATCGGGATGGCAATGCGGCGGCTCAATCGAAATCGTACCTCTGATAGGTTGATCTCGGGGGCAGGAGCAGGCGACTGAACCGGAGGTCGGATCTCATGAACTAGAATCGTTTGCGGAACCGCATACTCGATCCATCGGGCTCCGCAGGGTAGCGGCATTTTCTTGTCAAGCAACGTGTCGACAAGGTGCGGTGGATGCGCTTCGGTTCCCGCCGCTTTCCCGCTCTTCTTCTTGTCACCGGACGCACGTACAGACCAGAGATCGGTCGCGCGGAAATCACTGCCGGGGTAAAGCACTCGTAAGTACCTGACGTTCGCGCTCGACGAGTTTTCGTCGCGAGCCATCACAGGCTTGACGCCAGCCGGTGGCTCCGCACCCTCGGCGAGACGCAGGCGCGCCCGCGACTCGCTTCGTCCGAAGTACCGGATGTGTCCGAGCAGATCGGCAAGCAGGGATCGGTGAACCTCGGAGAGAGCCACACCGAAGCGGAACCAGAAAACTCCCCCTTGTGGAGCCGCGAAGTGGTCATGATGAGGCATCCGCTTCGGGCTTCCGTCAAGCCACACAGGTTGGTAGAACCGCACCTCGTGCAGCGATGTGCGTGGGAGCCACATCTCCGGTGGAGGGGATCGCCCCAACACCTCGAGCAGGGCGTCACGCTCCCCTTCGGACGCCGGATGAGGGCGGGCGGAGAACCATGCGGATGCGAGAGCGCGTAGCAGCCGCCAGGGCGAGGGTGGCCATTCCGGCCCCGCCATGCCGAACTGGGACTCACCCCAGATGTGAGCATGGTAGCGGCCAGAGAGAAGCTCGACTTCGATTACGGTCCCGCTACTCATCCCTGCTGATCGTCCGCCGGCCCGTCGTCCGCGGCCGTCGCCTGCGGCTGAGCGCCAGCTCCTCTTTCCTTCTTCGGCTTCGGCTCGTACGTGACCTCCACGACGGGCCCGTCATAGAATGGCTCGCGTTTACCGGCAGTCGGCTCTGTCTCCTCGCCCGTCGCACGCTTCCCGCTCTCAGGCTCGCTGGCAGCATCCGATTTTTTGTCATCCTTTAGTTTCTGCGCGACCAAGCTTCTAAAGTCGAGGTGCTGATCGTCGGAAGTCGAAGTAGCGCTTGATTCGGAGTTGCCGTTCCCTCCTTTGAAGCCGGTGGGTAAGGCTGCCATCAACTTGTTGGCCTCTAGCTTCTCGTCCTCGGCCCCGTCAGTACCTGGACTGCCGGACCACGAAATCGATCCACAGCGCAGATAGCAGTCAGACCTTAAGCGTAAACTCGGCCCGGTCTGCCGGCTGCGGGCATCGAAGGACGGCTTGTTGTTGAGAAAGGCGCCGACCTTCCAAAGCGCCAGTCCAAGTAAAAATTTCTTCTGCAGTTCCTCCAGCGCGAGGTTCTTCAGGCCCAGCACGTCGATTTCAAACGTGGCCGCGATCTCCTTCGGTACGATGCGACTTTTCGCAGCGATGCTCTGCCCCTTGTTTGCGCGCTTCTCTTGCGTCGACTCTGGCTCGATTGCATCCCACTTCACCATTCCATAGTTAACTTCGGACTCGTCGGCCAGCTCCGCCTCCAGCCTCGCGTGAACAAGTCGTGTCTGCCGGAGGCCAACGAATTTCCACTGCACGAACTGGAAACCGTGGAGAAGCGCCCCTGGGTCAAGCGCGAAGACGAGCTTTTCGAGATCCGACCGCTTGTCGAGCGGCCAAAAGTCGCCGCCATTCTTGAGCCCGAGCTTCTGCTCGAAAAGGGACTTCATTTCTTTATTGTCGTCCCGCTTTCCGTCGAGCACGTAGGACGACGCGATCCGATGCGGCTCGGTTAGGTTCGTGGTCAGGAGATCGCCATCCTTATTCCGCACAGCGATAACCGGCAATCCTTTTAGGTCATCGATCCAGACGCCAGGCGATTTCATGCAGACCGCTTCGAGCCGGTTGGTCATGCTCTGCTCGCTCTCGACGAGACACCAGCGCTTGCCCTCCTTGTCCCGGTAGATGCAGGCGTCAATGTCGGGAAAGCCGGTCGGCTGAAGGAAATGGCCATTGGCGATTTCCAGCGAGGCGGTGATAACTATGTGCTCTTGCTCGTACATCCTGTCGAGAAGGGATTTATGCTCATCACGACTATCGGATTGGGTTGTCATATAGCAATCTCCTTTTCATCGCTCGGCACCCAGAGGCGCCGCGACAGTTTGAGTGTGTCCTCACGTGAGATGGGAATCATGACCGCAAGCCCCAAGCGTGCCGCTTGTTCCAGCGAAATAGTTGCGTGGAAACGCGCCACGGCCTTGCCTGTCGGGCGAGGATCGGTACTCCACGGCAGACCATCGATCCGAAGGCGCGAGAGCGCGAGGGCGCAGGCTCGCTCTACCTGCGCTTGAGTCCCGAGCGACAGCAAATGCGCTACCTGTCCATCGCGCGGTGGCCGCGCATCGTGCGCGGGCCGAATCCCCAACTCAAGCCAGAGTCGAAGCGCGGCATAGCCGGGAGATATCGGCACAATTTCGGCCGAGTAGCCGGCGTACTCCGTAGGTTCATTTGCGCGCCAGTCGAGAAGAGCAAACAGGGCAGCGAGACGATGGACCTCGTTAACATTCACCTCTCCGTCCAACAGCGCCATGATATCGGCGAGTGGGACATACCGTGCGCCGGCGAACGGCAGGCGCGGAAGCTCGGCGCTGTCGAGCCACCGAGACCAGAAGAGCGCCCGGAAATCTCCGAGTGGATCAAGCCCGGCCCAGCGGCGCGAACGGGACGAGTAAGAACCGGAACGCTTCGGATCTTTTCGATCTGGGTCCGGCACTACCCAGTGCGAACCGCGCCGTTCGATGGGAAGCACGTGTTCGAGCACCGGACCAACTGCGGTGCCGCCGTTGGCCCGGATGCCAAGAATAGAGCCGAGTGCCCTGCCGAGACGGTAAGCGGGGGTTTTCAGTCCTTCGGCCAGCGCTCGTTCCCAAAGGCGAGCCGGCAACGGCGGCAACGGCCTAGGCTTCCGACCAACATCCTTGAGATCACGACGCAATGCTCCCGGAAGAACCAGTGCACGATTCACAGACCAGAGCGCATCGAGTAATTCTCGGTACGCATCAAGCCCAGGCTCATCGACGGCACGGTTGACGGCCTCTTCTGCCTGCGCTCGCGCCGCGCGAAGTCGATCTTCCTTATCCTTGTGCCGAGACCCGAGACCCGTGAACTGGTCGAGCCAGGCCGTCTCCGCCAGTGGCGCGAGCATGAGTCTCAGCGCACTGCTTTGCTCAGCTCTGCCGCCGACACGCGTCGCGCCTCGCGGGATTGCCTGACGCATCGGTTGCCTTTGTCCGGGCCGGCGACCCTCGAGGACGAAGCGGTGGAATAAGTCGAAGGCGGCCCCCGCACCACGCCCGACCACCGCCGCTCTGAACTCTGCCGCAGTGGCGGCAAAACCGTTAACCGTCAGCCGCGCCTGAAACTGACGAACCTGCATCTCAAACTCGGCGAGCGTTCGCGGGTGGTCCCAGCCCCACGTCGGGAGGTGGATCTCGACATTTCGAAAGAACTTGCCCTTTCCGAGCTCGACCGTGGCGCCGTCGAAAACAAAAGGGAAAGCTGGATACGCGCGGCGTCCCCAGCGCAGGCGACGAAGGCTCCCACGGAGAACGAGAGCGCCGCGGACCGCAAGGAGAAAACACCATGGGCTAATCGGTGCCTTGTCCTGCTCCCACTTCGAGACACCGGTCGCGTAACGCTTCATAGGCTCAGGGAAGAACAGATAGCCGCTGTCAAGTACACGGCTCAGCGAACTGTTGCCCTCGGCGAATAGCGACCACGCGATGTCCCCTGGAGCGGCTGAGGCACCTTCGACCGCTTTCTCAACCTGAGAGAAGTAGTCGCCGCTGCCCTCCTGACCGTGCGCGGGGAACAATGGGTGGGATTCGGTTTCATCCCGCCCGGACCGCGGCAGGGCAATCGCGCGCGCCCACTGCGCTTCTTCGCCTGAGAACGCGTCATAGCTCGTAGCATCCGTAAGCCTCGAGGGCCGACGCTTGGTACCAGTTTTCTTATTGCTCCTTGTTGGCTTAAACGATTCAGCCAGCCTCTTCCCCCAGTGCCGCACACGCTCACGTAGGATCCCCTCGATCTGGCGCTTCGTCGTATCCGGATCTTGGCCATCGTCGCACGGCCGCTCCACAACAAGGTGGAACGCGTCGTCCCACCAGAAGAGTGCCTCTGGGCAGTCATTACCGACAATCGCCATAATGCCGTAACCCTTGAGCAGATCGCCCAAGCAACGTGGCGAAACGCCAACGAAGATCAACTCTGCCATCAACTCGCCCTCCAGTCTGCGACTCGGACGAGCCCTTCTAGGTAGGCCAGCAGGAAAGGGCCGTGGTTATTGAGTAGACGGCCGACGCGGCCTTGCCAACTTCGCTGCTCTCGTGACGACAGGATTTTTTTCAGATCAAGCATCACGGGCCGACCTCCTCCATCCGGCAGCGCAATGGCCGCGATGCGGTCGCCGTCACGCACGCCGCATAGATCGCTCGGATCCTCGTCGTTCCACGCGCTTGGCAGGAGCCGCACTTTGCCATGATGGGCTAAGATTAGGAATGCGGCGAGGTCGTCATCAGCCTCCGGAGTATCAAGGAAGGCGAGCAGCGATGCCATCTCGTGGCGGAAGCCGGCTGATGGTCCACCGCTTCGATTCGACTTCGCGTATAGGACACCGCCCCGCGGGTGACCGCTCGCTGCGAATCCTGCCTTAATGAGCATGTTCTGGAAGGGCTGCATTGTCTCGCCATGCAGATCTCGCTCAAGTGCTTTGCCGACATCGTGCCACCGGGCCGCACGGGTCACCGACTTCTTTAGTCCGTCAGGTAGGTCGAGCGTCGTGACCAGCGTGACAGCCGCGCGCTCGGCGGATTGAAGGTGAACCTCAAGTTCCATCCAGCTCTTCCCGAAGCTCCGCGGATCTTCCGTGCGAGCACGAACCCCGACAACGTGCCCATCGATTTCCTCGATGAGCTTTCGGCCTCCATCCGGTTCCAACAAAACCCATGCGCGTACCGGCTGCCCCTCTGAGCTTTTCCAGCGGTCGATGACGGTGCGTGGCCCATCTTTGTTAGTGCCCGTCCAACCCGTCTCCTCGTGGTAACCGCCCGCGCCGACATCGACCATCACCGTGTCCCCCGCATGGATGTCACGACCCCTCGCGCGACGCCACGCGGCACGCGTTTTGTGTGCGGTCGCAAGAGTCAGTATCCAAACGTCCTTCTCTGCGAAACATTTCTGAGCTTCATAGAATGGCACGGGGCAAAGTTCGTCCCGATGGATAGGCACCTGCTCTTCGGCGTCGAGGCCGCCCTCTATCCGTCTCCAGAGTATGTACGCATCGACATCTCGATCAGCCCTGAGCAATGGCGCCACGTCCGCATGACCACCAGCGAGATCAGGATCTGTGTCGAATAAGTCGTCGAGATCGAAACGACGGAGAACCGGTCCTTCCAACGGTAACGAGACCGGTAACCGCGCGAGTGTCTCCGGTGACAGCGACCCAGAGTACTCGACCTCTACTTTGCCAAGAAGTTGACGAGTTTCCTCCAGAGGACGCGCTTCATACGGGAGGCTTGCCTCGCGCGTCCGGCGTTCCTCATATTCTCTGTCGGATTCCTTCTCGGTCTGAGCTGGCAATGGCGGCTCGAAGACGACGGCGGGCGCTGGGCCTCGTTTGCCATCTTCCACATCGTTCGCGCTGGGTCGTAACCCGCTTCGGTTGAGGCGTCCCAAGCGCTGGACGAGTGACGGCCACGGGCACACCTCCGTAAAAACGGCATCGGCGTCAATATCCACGCCGGCCTCAAGCACCTGGGTCGTAATCACGATGCGTCCAGTAGGGGGCGTAACATCCTGGAGCACGGTTTCGGTCGCCTTGCGATCGCGCGGACGCATGCGGGCGTGCACGAGGCGCGCATCGGGTCCAGACCCAGATTCATCGCGGAGGCGGCCGTATAGATCGCGCGCCCTCCTAACCTGATTGACGAAGATGAGGACGAGGCGACCCGCGCCGGCCTCGCGCCGGATTTGCTCAAGCAACTCGGGGCTCTCCACCGCCCAACCCTGCTGCGCGCCACTGGTCGTCACTCCTTCGCCGCGTTTTCGCTTTGCGCGCGCGGGCTGGGGAGTACGTGTTCCCGCGGTGCTCCGATCCAAGTGCGACTCCAGTCTTTTTGGCGCCGTCCAACGGACTTTGAACTCCGAACGGCTGAGATCGTCATCGGTATACCGATGAGGAGGAGCGGACAGTGTTCTCCCAGCTCGCTCCGGCGATTTCATCCAAGAAGGGGTTTCAACCGAGCCCGGTGCGGCTCCGAGGGTAGCACTCATCCAAATTGTCCGCCGCGAACCAAATACCGGCGGATCTTCGTCCCAGAAATGCTGAAGCTGGACGCTAGTTGTTCGCCCCGGTCCCATGAGCTGAACCTCGTCCATCACCCACAGAGCATCCACATTGAGGAGGCCGAAGTCCACGGGCCACATTTGCGGTGACATCGCAAAGCCCCGGTTGAGCGCACGCGAGAGAAGCATGTCCTGAGTGCCCACGATGATTACCTGGCGCTCCGGGTACTCGTGCCAGTCGCGCTGGGACTCACCGCCCATAAGCGTTACGACAGCGACTTGGCTCGGTTCGGACCAATCCACCTGATAGCGCATGAGCCTCGGACCATCGAAAACGGCCTGACCTGTGAGTCGCCCAAGATTACTGAGCCAGCGAACCGCACAGGTTCGGGTCTGCTCCACGAGCACCCGCATTGGAAGACAGTAGACAAGTCGCCGGGGCGTGTCTTGTGGTCGCGTCTCTCTTCGCCAGAGCCATCCCAACACCGCCATCGCCGTCTTGCCCAAGCCGGTCGGCACATCGACCAACTGTGGAATTTCGCCTTCCTTCGCAAAGCGCCGCTGATAAGGGAATGGATCATTTCCCGTGGCGCGCTTGAACCATTCATCAAAGCTCGGCATCGGACAATCGTCTCCTCATTGCACAAAAGCTCTCAGCGGTCAGCCATCGGCAGCATCGGGAAATACATGCTATCCTTAACACGCCGCTGTGACAGATCAGGTCATTTCTTTTTGCCCGTTTTGACATCCCAGGTCACGATCTTTGTTTGCTCTTTATCCAACTGCGTTTGCCGCGATACGGCGCCGGCGGTTCTTTGACGCTCGAACCCCTTGCAGATTCACCATACTCGCCGCGCGATGCTGTACCGAACAGGTAAGCAAGATCCTGCATCTCCTCAATCGCAAGCAGGATGTTTCCCAACGGCAATTGCGCCCAGCGGCGCAGCTGTTCGCGCCGCGAGCCTTCAAAGGTGGTCACGCGCCAATCGAAGTCCGGTTTGTGCGATTCATGTTCCGGCATCGTTTTCCTACCTCATGCGAAGTTCGATATCTATTCTGCCTTCCTCCCTGCCCGCTGCTTTCTTCATCTCCGCAAACCGCCGCGGATAAGGGAATGGATCATTTCCCGTGGCACGCTTGAACCATCCATCAAAATTGGGCACCGGACGTCCGCCACTCAATCGTGGGCCTCAACCTGGATTCCCGCTTTCGCGGGAACGACGACGTTGTCTGTTCGCGTCCTCATGGGGTTTGGCAACGTAATACTTGCCCATGAGCAATGACAGCGTCAAATCGATGCATAGCATGGATCTTTCCTTACGCTCACAAGTGCCAGCTTACAACACGAAAATGACACGTGGGGTCACGGGGAAAAATATTTTTTGACAGATAAGGTCACGATCTTCGGCCGCCCTTCGGTTCGTTCCAAGCGTTCCAGTCGTTCCAGCCGTTCCATTCCGCTTGGCTACGATCAAGAATCGATTACGAAATCCAGTTCGAGTCGTTCCAATCGTTCCAAAGGTTCCAGGCGCAAAAGAGTATAGCAGCGAAACTATGGCCGGGGACGTTTAGCTTTGGCTTTTCCTTTTCTTCCATATTTCACGCCGCTTTCCCGGACAGCGCCTGAAGCAGAAGATTTCACAATGGCCAAGTCGATGAGATCCAAAGGCTCGCGGGTCGTTCTTTTGCTTGCATCCAGCACCTCGATGGCAACGATGCGCTTGTCTTTCGCGTAATCAATGACAATGCCGTCCATTTCCACCGAGTCATCGATGGGAACCTTCGCCAAGAATTCGATATTTAACAGATCATGCTCTGCATCGTATTCGATCTTCATCCGATCTTATCTCATATGGGAGCCGGATTGATCCTATAAGTTGTTACGACATTTCTCCGTCAACCTTCACTTTGCTGCTTGGACAGTCGATGACGATCCTCGCTGCCAGTCTTTCGAAGAACTCCATCCCCAACAACGTCTCCCCGCTTACGATAAACTCAAAGAGCGCTTCCATCTGACCAAAGCGAACCGAGCCCAGATAAGTCGGAAACTCCACGATCTGCCCGTTAGCAAGTTCAAAGGGCTGGATACCCGCGTACCGCAAGTCCAATCGGTTCGCCCACTCTTCTGATATTGCAATGCTTCCCGTGAAACCACTGTCCAAAATCAAGTGCTCACGCCCCTTGCCGCCCAAAATCAGTCGCTTTCCAGCAATGCGGCTCGGAAGCCGCGGTTCTCCACTCACCATTCTTCCGCTTACTCGAACCCTCATCGCTTGCGCAGTCCTCCTCGATGACGATGGACGGCAGGATATCCGATGCGCACGAAGTAGAATGACTGGCCCGGATATTTCTTCCAGCCCTTAAGCGTTGCCTCTACAACGTCTTTCCCGACAAAAATTTCCTGAGACTTCATCTCGATGGCTGCTATTTGACCTTTTTGCGTTCGCACCAATTTACTGAGACGTGCCAACACTAGCTGAGAGGGTCTCCTAATGGTTCCGCCTGGATCCGGGTTCAGGACTCTCCTATGGTCCTTTCCACGATGATAAGGCTGAGCCTTGGCCTCTTTGACCACGGGCTCCTGAGCGCTCACTTTATCGCTAGCGACAGGATATTTTTTGCTTGGCATTAATACCCCCCATTTGCATTGCTTGACGCCACGGGAAATCCGTTCTTGCCAATTGCTTCGATCCGGTCCTGTTCAACGACGGCCTCTTTCATGATCGCCTCCCCGCGGCTTGGTGATGTGAACCTGAGCGGAACTTTCCTTGCCGGCGCATCTGGTCGAGAAGCCGGACGACGTCCGCCATGCCCTCCATCGCCTCCAGCTTCCGGCGTAAAGAGAGCACACGAAATCGCCTGAGTTGCGAGAGCTCGTGGGTGCGCCATCCGTCGGGATCGGATGGGCCGTCCGGAAAGGTTTCATCGCTATTCATCAGGATTCTCCAAAAGCATTCTTAGCTGCCGCACGTCACACTAATACCCGCATCGGCAAGCAGTAGACCAAGCGGACGCGGTGTCGCTTTCTGTATTTCTTCGTTCGCAAACCTTCTTCGCCATAACCAGCCCAACACCGCCATCGCCGTCTTCCCCAAGCCGGGCGGCACGTGGATCAACTCTGGGATTTCGCCTTCCTGTGCAAACCGCCGCTGATACGGGAACTGCTCATTTCCCGTGGCGCGCTTGAACCATTCGTCAAATTTCGACATCAGACGTTAATCTCCTCATGCGGTTTGGCAACGTAATACTTGCCCATGAGCAAGGACAGCTTCAAATCAACGTACCGCACCGGTCTTCCTTACTCTCACGGGTGACAACTTACAACACGGAAATGACAGATGAGGTCACGGGATAAAAATATTTTTTTGACAGATAAGGTCACGATCTTCGGCCACCCTTCGGGGCGGTTCCAAGCGTTCCATTCGTTCAAATCGTTCAATCGCTACGCTACGATTAAGGCTCAATCCCGCTCCAGAGTTCCAGTTGTTCCAATCGCTCAAGTCGTTCGACGGCTGACGGCCGGTCGAAAAGTTCAAGTGTTCAAGGTTCAAACGGCTGGCGCCCGTCCTTTAACTCTCTTCTTATCTCCATTCCTTCGTTTGGACGCATCCAGGACCGTCACTCCCACCAGCTCTTTATTCCGATAGCGCAGCAGGATTCCTCGATTTTCAAGGAATTCCGTGTCGGTCGCTTTCTGAGGCCGCTTAAGGCTCACGTAAAGCACATCAGCCTCTTCGTCGTAGTCGATCCAGGCCTTGCCAGCAGGCAAACGAATCAGATGGGGCAAGGCTTCTGTGATCTCTTCTATCGCTTTTGCTACTGCCGACCTTTTCTCCATATGATTAATCTCCTTGAAAGCCGAGATGTAAAGTACGCGGTAATGACGAAGCCATCATCGCGACTCAACTCCTTGTATATCACTGCGAGGTATGTTTTTCGTCCTACGCCTTTTACTGCGATGAGGGCACGGCCATATCCCCTTAGAATAAGATCCGGGTTCTCCACGCTATCCAGAACATCGTCGTAGTGGCCCGCAAGATCATCGTGGTTTTCGACAATATGGAACCATCTTTCTTCGGTTAGTCTGATCGGGACGCCGTTGCGGGATATCGCGATATCCATTCATATTCCTTCATCGGAGCTTTGCCCGCTTCCGCTGCGGTCAGTGTGGAAGGACTCTGCTAGGGTCGGAGGCTCGTGTCCCGTGGCGCGCTTGAACCATTCATCAAGGTTCGGCATCAGATGCTAATCTCCTCATGCAGTTTACTTGCCCATGAGCAACGACAGCTTCAAATCGATGGACGGCATGCGTCTTCCTTACTCTCACGAGCGCTAGCTTACAACATGAAAATGACAGATGAGGTCACGCACAATAAGAAATCTGGTTCAAATAGTTCAAGCCGTTCAAATCGTCCAAGGGCTGACGCCAGTTCAAGGTTCCTGGTTCGATGTTCAAGGTTTATAACCGTTCAAAACGTTCCAGCCGTTCAAGGATTGACGCCGGTTCAAGGGCTGTGTCCGGCTGAACGCTGTTGAGCTATTTGTAGCTTGCTCTGAAGGCCCTCACCCTGCCCCTTCGACCTCGCTCAGGACAGGCCTCTCCCAGGATGTTCGTCTCCTCAATGGGGTTGCCACGATTACTAAAAAAAGTTCAAACAGTTCCAGCCGTTCAAATCGTTCAAGGGCGGACGCCAGTTCAAGGGCTGCGTGCCGCTGAACGCTGTAGAGCTGTTTCACGCGTGCTCTGAAGAATCCTTCGCCAGAAACTCCGCAATTTGTTTCTCCTCACGCCGCCGCTCCCGCCGTGATTCCTGGCTCTGTGACCCGGAACCGCAGCTCTTTCTCGTTGACGCACACCAGAAACCGTTTGACCGGATCGCTTGTCACCAGCTTCAGCAGGCTTGCCCGGCGGCGCGCCGGCAGCTTTTTCAGTCCGAAAAGGGCGATGCTGGGTTGCTCAAGTAGCCGGGAATACGACAGCAGCATCAGCCGCAGGACCTGGGTGTCATCGGCATCGGTCCAGATG
>JACQUW010000123.1 GCA_016210115.1 Deltaproteobacteria bacterium
AATTTAGGCGTTTAGTATGGCACCAATCAAATCATAGTCAAGAGCCTCAGTTATTCTCACATCCACTAGGTCTCCCGGGTTTTTTGGTCCTTCAAAAGAGTTCTCGATAAATACGACCCCGTCCACCTCTGGAGCATGAGCCTGAGTCCGGCCAAAGAGCCTCGCGGTTTCGGACTCCCAACCTTCCAGCAAGACTCGTTGCGTGGTGCCAAGGAGGGTTTCATTCTTAACTCGGGAAATCTCCGCCTGAATCTCCATCACTTCCTGCCATCGCCTTTCCTTTTCTTCCTCAGGAATCTGATCGTCCAACCGGGCCGCGGCCGTACCCTCTTCTTGGGAATACTTAAAGACCCCAAGGCGCTCAAACTGGGCTTCCTGAACAAAACCTAAAAGTTCTTCGAAGTCTTCCTCCGTCTCTCCTGGAAATCCGACGATGAGCGAGGTTCTGAGCGTAAGATCGGGAATAATGCGTCGCAGCTTGGAGACGGCCTCACGTACGGCCGTCCCGCTTTTACCCCTTCGCATTTTCCTCAGGATTTTAGCGCTCACGTGCTGAAAAGGTATGTCGAGGTACTTACAGATTTTTTCGTTGTCGCGAATGAGTCCCAAGAGAGGCTCGTCGAGAAAATTGGGATACGCGTAGAGAAGCCGGATCCACTGAATCTCGCGCACCGCCACCAACTCCCGAAGCAAACCATAAAGAGTTGTTCCGTCCCTGCGATCTCTGCCGTACGCCGTAAGGTCCTGGGCAATGAGATTGATTTCCTTGACTCCCTCCAGAGCAAGCCTTGACGCCTCCCGCACAATGGAATCGATCGGCCTGCTCCGATGCGGCCCGCGGAGCTGGGGAATGACACAAAACGCGCACTTGTGGTCGCACCCCTCAGAAACCTTGATAAAGGCGCTATGGGAAGGACCCGTTCTCGCGCGCGGCGTGTCATGATCGTAGAGGTAACGTGGAATGCCGATGTACGTTCTCGAACTTTGACCCTCTCTCCGTTCTTTGAGGATTTCCCCGATGCGGGCGACTTCTCCGGTCCCTATAAATAGATCCACCTCCGGAAATTCCTTGACCAGTTCCTCGGAATATCGCTGCGCGAGACAACCTGCCACGACGAGGGTCCTGAGCCCGCCCTCTTCTTTCAACCGGGCGGCCTCGAGGATGGTGTCGATCGATTCCTCTTTCGCCGTGTCAACAAAACTGCACGTATTGATGAGGATGATATCCGCCTGCGCCGGTTCGGAAACGATTTCGTAATCGCCCTGTTGCAGGAGCCCCCCCATCACTTCGCTGTCCACGAGGTTGCGCGCGCAGCCGAGACTAATTATGTTGATTCTCTCCTTCATATCGCTCACGAAGGTAACTCGACCACGTCGGCTCCGTCGGGAAGCTGTAAATGAAAAACAGAATCTTTCAAGCCCACTCCCTTTTGCATTCCGCTAAAGCGAATCGTCGTCATGTTCCCCGTGGCATCTAGAATTCTGGCCCACACGATTTCGAAGGATCGACGATCCACACCCAGCTGAATATCGGTGAACCCCCCCGCGCTCCCTTTGGGCGCGAGCTGTAAAACATAATTCCCCTGCTCCGATCCTTTCAGAGTCACATTAAAATCCTTCCTGAGATTGCCGATTCCAAGCAGAAATGAGACAGGGACCTCGGAATGGAAAGCCTTCTTAAGCGGGCTCTTTATAACCTGCCTCTGCTCGGGTTGATAATAGTAGAGATTTTTGCCGTCTGCCAGCACCCATTGACCTTTAGGTTCCTCATAACGCCACAGCATTTTGCCGGGACGCTTGAAATAGACTTTTCCCGAAGCCTTGATCTTACGATTGAGCGTCTTAACGTCGTTTTCTTGCCGGAAATCCGCGACGAAATCCTGGATAGCGTCATAGCTTTTCTGGAGGCTCGCTACGACATGCTCCTCGTCGCCGCGCTCGGCGGCACGGCTCAGAGGGCCAATAAGAAGACCTAGAGCGAGAAACGCCAAAAACCAGTATCCGGATTTACCTTTAAGCATCGACTTTCCCGTAACTCCCGCCGTTAATTAGTGGAAAGGAAATTATCGAAAACTCGCCGCGGGTGAAACTCTACTGGCGTATTGCTTTTGCACCGCGGCCTGAGCGGGCGCTCGCAGCCCAGCAAATCACTGCCCGATCAGGGTTCATTATACCCCATAGTCAATTGGCTTCAAATCGGGCCTTACGCTTAAGATCGGTCCTGCGCCGTGAGGTGTTTCTGGATTCGGAGACGAATTGCCCAGAGAACTTTCGGGCCCCTGAAGCAGGGCCGAGGGGGAGGCATGCGGGAGTGAAACTTCCATGACGGACTTGATCAGTCATCAATTTTCCTGGCAATCACCTCCCTCGGCCTCGCTCCATCCGCAGGCCCAACCACGCCGTCTCTTTCCATTTGCTCAATCATCCTGGCCGCGCGATTATACCCGACCCGGAGCCGCCTTTGAATCATTGAAATAGAAGCCTGCTCTGTCTCGGTGACTAGTTTGACCGCCTCGTCATACATTTCATCGTACTCGTCGTCCCCATTGGCTGCCTCAACCTCCTTCTTCGCTTGAAAAACCTCAGGCCGGTATCGAGGTTTTGCCTGACGCTTTAAGAAATCAACTGCCTTACGGACCTCTTGATATGAAACGTAGGCTCCTTGGATTCGCGTTAGGCGAGCCGTCCCTGGAGGCAGGTAGAGCATATCTCCATCGCCTAACAGCCGTTCAGCGCCGATGGAATCCAGGATCGTTCGTGAATCGACCCTGGAGGTGACCTGAAATGAGATTCGAGCGGGAAAATTCGCTTTGATCAGTCCCGTAATGATATCGACCGACGGGCGCTGGGTCGCCAAAATCATGTGAATCCCAGCGGCCCTGGCTTTCTGAGCCAGGCGCGTGATGTGTTCCTCAATATCTCTTCGGACAGACATCATCAGATCGGCCAGCTCGTCTACCACAATGACAATGCGTGGGAGGTGTTCATGCACAAGCGGGCTTTGGTCTTCGGCATCGCCTGTGATTTCATTGGCTTCCTCAACCTCTTCCGGGTCTTTAAGGTCGATGAGAACAGCCTTGTCGGGTATCTGCCTTTGTAGAATTTTATTGTAATGATCGATATTCCTGGCCCGCTTCTCCCGCATCAAGCGATAACGGCGGTCCATTTCGTCCATCGCCCAAAACAAAGCCGCCGCGGCTTTTTTTGGATCCGTCACCACCGGAACCAGCATATGGGGCAATTCCTCGTAGACGGTGAGCTCAAGCATCTTAGGGTCGATCATGATGAACTTCACATCCTGCGGGGTTGCTTTGAAAAGGATGCTGAGAATCATGGCGTTTAAGGACACGGACTTACCCGTTCCTGTTGCCCCGGCCACGAGCAAATGAGGCATCCGAGCCAGATCCGCGAGAAAAGGAGCGCCGGAAATATCCTTTCCGAGGGCCAACGTAAGCTTCGAGTCCGTGCTTTGATACCCATCTCCCCCAATGACTTGCTTCAGAAAAACCTTTTCTCGTCTTGGGTTGGGTATTTCGATACCCACAACGGATTCACCCGGAATGGGCGCCAGGATTCTCACGCTCACGGCGCGCAGCGCCATCGCCAGATCATCTGCGAGGGTGACAATACGTCTGACCTTAACGCCCGCGGCCGGCTCAAATTTGAACATCGTGATCACCGGTCCCGGATGGACGCTTTTCACCTGTCCTTCGACGCCCAAATCCGCCAATTTTCTCTGCAAGGTCAGACCAATTGCATTGAGGGTTTCATTATCGATCTCGACATGCTGACTAGCGGGAGAATCCAACAAAGATATGGACGGAAGCTTGTAGCCCTGATCAATTTCAGGAAGAGGGAATTCCTGCTGCAGCGGCGGTGTTATTTTTTTCGTCTTTGTTGGAGGTGACTGCTTGCTCTCGTTTGTGCCTTTTGCCTCTTTCACCTCCTCGCTCAGAATAATGGGCGGCGCCAGGTATTCTCGATGCTCCTTTTTGGTGTTTTCGGCTTTCCTTTTCTCGTTCCACTCGCTTAGCTGTTTCAAGCCCGATCTCATTAAGGTGGCAGTCCTTTTTCGGAATTTTCCAGCTCTCGGTCGTACCCACTCCCAGCAACTAACGAGCGAGATACGGAACGTGAACATCAGCGTAAGCAGCAGGACAGAGATCCCGACGGCGTAGGTCGCTATCGGACCGATAAAAAATGTAAGTTTCTGCCCGGAAAAGTCCCCGACCATACCACCTTTTTTCACGACTTCGTTTGATTCGACCATCATATTGAAGAGCACGGCCGAGCTTGTGATAAAAAGAATAAATCCAAGCGATGCCGATCCGAGAGCCCTGACAAGGTGCAAACCTCTGTAACGGTCGCGGAACAGATAGTAGGAAATTACGCAGAAGAAGAGCGGGACCAAAAAAGCCGAAACTCCGATAAGTTGAAGCAGAATGTCAGCGGTATAAGATCCTAGAACTCCTCCCCAGTTATGAGTCGGATTGATCATTCCCGAGGGCGTATTAAATGACTTGTCGCTGGGATCATAGGAAAACAGACTCAAGCTGATCACGAGCGCAAAAACAAGGATCAATACGCCCCATATTTCACGGTTCAGTCTGGAGCCTTTTTCCATAATGGCTGTATTCGGATGAAAACTTCTTTTATGTCTCCATAATGAAGGGCAGAATCACCGGACGTCTTTCCAGCGTCTTGCTGAAATAACGGCGGAGCGCTTTCCGCACCTCTTCCTGGAGTTCTCCGGGATCGCTCCGCGTCTCCCGATTGATCTCTCGCAACGTCTTCAGCACAATCCCCCTCGCATGCTGCAGGACTTCATCAACTTCCTCTGAGCGCATAAATCCCCGCGAGATGAGATCCGGACCCGCGACCAGCTCTCCGGTCTGCTGGTGAATGGCCATAACAGCCAGCACCATGCCATCCTCAGACAGGTGACGCCGGTCCCGAACCACAATGTCCTCCACATCGCCGATGCCTTTTCCATCCACAAAGACCCTCCCGGCCGATACTGATCCCACCTTCCTGGCATAGCTGGGCGTCAGCTCCATCACGTCTCCATCTTCGAGGAGAAAACAGTTCTCCGCCGGAATGCCCACCCTTTCGGCGAGCTGGATGTGCCTGACCAGATGCCGGTACTCCCCGTGAATGGGAACGAAGTAACGCGGCCGGGTCAGATGGATCATGGTCTTCAGTTCTTCCTGACTTGCGTGACCGGAGACGTGGATCTCTGACACTTTTTCGTAATGGACTTGGGCTCCCCGTCGATAGAGATGGTTGATGACGTTATTGATGCTCTTCTCATTGCCCGGGATGAGCTTCGCGGACAGCACAACCGTGTCACCCGGCGCGACCTTAATCGTCCGGTGATCGTCCAGCGCAACTCTGTGGAGCACGGAAAGAGGCTCTCCCTGGCTACCCGTCGTAAGAAAGGTAATTCGATCCCGTGGCAGGTCCTGCCAGCGCTCCGTCTGCGTGCCCACTGCTTTGGGGAGGCGGAGATATCCCAATTCGGAGGCGACCTGGCTGTTGTTGATCATGCTTCGACCGCTCAGAACAAGCTTTCGGCCATAGCGCTCCGATAAGTCTGCGATCTGCTGAATGCGGGGAATACTCGATGAAAAAGTGGCGACAAAGATTGTTCCGCAACTATGCTGAAAGATCTCCTCCAGATTCCCGCCTACTTCTCGTTCCGAACGCGTATAGCCTTCGCGTTCGACATTGGTGGAATCGGAAAGAAGGAGAAGAACGCCCTTCTCTCCGTAAGCCGCGAATTTCTGATAATCAAACACTTCCCCTTCCATGGGAGTATGGTCGATTTTGAAATCCCCGGTGTGGATAACCACACCGGCCGGCGTGTCAATAGCGAGAGCTACGCAATCCATGAGGCTGTGAGTAACCCTAATCCCCTCCAGCTTGAATGGTCCCAAATCCCATGGATCCCCTGCCCGGATTTCTCTGAGATCGGCGCTCGTTTCGAGGCCCCGGTCCCGAAGTTTGTTCCGCAGTAGTCCGAGGGTCAGGCGGGTTCCAAAGACAGGGACCGGAAGCTGCCTTAAGATATACGGGAGTGCTCCTATGTGATCTTCGTGGGCATGGGTGAGAATAATGCCCTTAAAGTCCTTGGTTTTGTCCGCCAGATAGCCGACGTCCGGAATCACGAGATCTATTCCCAAAAGGTCCGTACCGGGAAACATCAAGCCGCAATCGATCGCGATCACGGAATTTTCATGCTCCAAGAGCAGCATATTCAGGCCGAACTCCCCCAACCCGCCCAGCGGAACCACTCTAAGCGAATCCATTGCTCCCTCCCCTCTCAAGCACGACTTCGCTTGCCGCCACGACCTCCGCGCCTCCGGTCTCATTCACGGGAGAGATCGGCCGCTGCTTTAGTGAACTCTCCATCACTTGCCGTACCAAATTGACCAAAACAGAAAGATCGCGGCGATGAAACGCATCCGTGAGGACAGGCTCATTGACAATAACTTCGATATCTCCTTCTCGAATGCGCCAATCTCCTTTAGGAAGAATCGCGCCGCTACCCCGAATCGTGATCGGGACAATTGGGGTGCGCGTTCTAAGCGCCAGCAAAAAGCCGCCGCTCTTGAACGGCAAGAGCTTTCCGCTCGAGCTGCGGGTCCCCTCAGCAAAGAAAACGACGGAAGATCCCTTTTCAATCTTTTCTCTGGCTTTCCTCAGGCCTGCTATGGCTTTGGCTCTATTGGACCGATCCACGACAATATTACCTGAAGCCCAAAGGGCCCATCCAAACCATGGAATGTAGAGCAGTTCCTTTTTCGCCACCCAACGGAGTTGGAACCTGGATAGACCTTGAACCAGGACCGGGATATCGAGATTACTCTGATGGTTCGCTATGAAAACGTAGGCGCGATGTGGATCCAGACGCTCCAGACCTTGAACTTTGAGCCGGATGCGGCCGATTTTCAAAATTGACCATGTCCACAAGCGTGAGATCTCGTACGGCAACCTCCCCCCACGATCGAACAGGCCAAGGCTCATGATGGCGAAACCGGCAGGGAGAGTCATGAGGAGTATCAAC